>JBJMLP010000117.1:0-4647 GCA_045805245.1 Actinomycetota bacterium
CCTGCGGACGCTTCCGGGCTCGCTCCTCTCCCCGCTGTTGCTGCTGGCCGCCGGGTTCCTCCACGGTTCGGGACAGCTCGCCCTCTGGGGAGCGGCCGTCGCGATCCTGTACATCACGCCGCTGATCGGCAGGATGCGGGGATTCCGCGTCTTTCCCGAACACTTCGTCGAGCGCTACGGGCTCATCATCATCATCGCGCTGGGCGAATCCATCGTTGCGATCGGCGTCGGCGCGAAAGGCGCGCAGCTCGATGCCGGCGTCATCGGGGCCGCGCTCCTCGGACTGACCGTTGCGGCGTGCGTGTGGTGGTCCTACTTCGACTGGCTCATCTTCGTTGGGCTCGCCACGCTGCTCGAGGCGACAGGGAACGCCCGCGTCCTGCTCGCGCGCGACGGATACGCGTATCTCCACCTGCCGATGGTGGGCGGGATCGTGCTGTTCGCGTTCGGTTTGAAGACGACGATCGGCGATGTCGCCCACCAGCTCGCGACCGTTCCGGCCATCGGTCTCTGCGGCGGCATCGCGCTCTATCTCGCCGCTCACGTGGCGCTGCGTCTGCGCGTCCACGGCGGGTGGGGGCACGGCCGTCCGATCGCGACCGTCGTGCTCCTCGCGCTGATCCCGCTCGCAACGCAGGTCTCCGCCTTCGTCGCACTGGCGATGGTCGCCGCGGTCTGCGTTGCCCTGATCGCGTACGAGGCACTCTGGCATCGGGAGTCCCGCGCGTGGATCCGGAGCCACCGGGGGGGATTTACCAGGGACGAGGCCCGCACCGCGACCGAGCTGGACCGCGCACCGGCCCGCCGGCGGCGGAGGGCATGAGGCGGCCGCCGAACGTGCATTCGCGCGGCTAGGATCCACGGTCATGGCAACGACCCGGCGAGCCGACATGTTCATCGACCTCGACGATGATCCGCGCGAGGACGGACCGACGCTGGGCGACGAGCGCGCGACGCTCGTGGAATCCCTCCGCCGTCAACGGCTCACGTTGGAGATGAAGTGCTCGGGTCTCGATGCGGATGCGATGGCGCGGCGTTCCATCGAGCCGTCGACGATGTCGCTCCTCGGACTCGTGCGACACCTGGCGGAGATGGAGCGGGCGACGTTCCGGGAGTTGATGTCGGGAGAGGACGCGTCCCGGCTCTTCACCTCCGCCACCGACCGCGACGGGGACTTCGACGGCGCCGTTGCGGACCCCCGGGTGGTTGCGGAAGCGTGGGACGCGTGGCGAACGGAGGTGGAGTTCGGCACACGCTTCGTGGAGGCGGCGCCGAGTCTCGACATCACGGGCAACGATCCGCTGAATCAGCACGGCAGCGGTGGAGGGTCCATGTCGCTACGCGAGGCGCTGGTCGGGTTGATCGAGGAGTACGCCCGCCACATGGGCCACGCCGACCTCTTGCGCGAGCGGATCGACGGCCGCATCGGCCAGTAAGCGGACCAGAGGGATCGGTCGGGGCGGGCGGATTCGAACCGCCGGCCTCCTGCTCCCAAAGCAGGCGCGCTGCCAGGCTGCGCTACGCCCCGTGCGTCGGATTGTAGAGGCGGGACCTCACGGGAGGTCGAAGGCTCCCTCGCCGACGATCTGCACTCCTCCACCAACGAAGACCTGCCACGAGTCCCCCTCGGACTCCACCTCCGCATGCAGGACGCTCGGACGTCCAAGCTCCTCTCCCTGGCGGATCGCAACCCTTCCCGGCATCCCCGCGACTCCACGCTCGGCGAGGTAGGCGCCGAGGGGGCCCGCGGCCGAACCCGTTGCGGGGTCCTCACCGATCCCGCGGGTGACGTCGAACATCCGCGCCTTCGCCGATCCGTCCGAGTCGGATGCGAACAAGTAGATCGCATCCGTTCCCGCCACCTCCAGGAGCTTCTGCAGGGCGGGCGGGTTGCGCTCCGCTGCGGCCACGGCTGCCTCGTCGCGGGCGGGAACGATCAGATGCGACAGCCCGGTGGAAACGACCTGCGCTGGGAGTTCAGAGTGCAGCTGGTCCGGCCTGAGTCCGTTCGCGGACGCCAGCAGTTCCCGGTCCTCGATCTCTCTGCCGAACGTCGGCGGCAGCTGACGCATCTTCGCGAACCCGCGATCGAGGTCGACCTCCACCTCGATCTCCCCCGCCGGAACGGATTGCGTGACCGGTGTCGTCACCGTTCCCTCGCTCACGAGCGTGAATGCGGTGCCGAGGGTCGGATGGCCGGCGAACGGAAGCTCCGAGCCCGGTGTGAAGATCCGCATGCGGTAGCGATCTCCGCCGGCATCGAGCACATACGTCGTCTCGGAGAAGCCGATCTCCTGCGCGAGCCGCGGCATGAGCTCCTCGGGAACGCTGGAGCCGTGCGGGACGACGCAGAGCTGGTTGCCCGCGAGCGGACGCTCGGTGAACACGTCGACCAGGCGGAACGGGATGCGCATCGGCGCAGTATCTCAGCCGCAGCCGCTGCTAGAGTTCTGCGCACCGCGGGTGTAGCTCAATGGTAGAGCTCCAGCCTTCCAAGCTGGCTATGAGGGTTCGATTCCCTTCACCCGCTCCGAACGAGGGTCGGCGACGAGGGTCAGCGCGTCCGCTCCATGAACCACTCGCGCAACTCCGCACACCGACCGTCCTCCGCGAAGCGGATCAGGAAGATGTTGTCGTACTCCGTCCGCGGCGACCCGTCCGGCCGGAAGTAGCGGCTTCGGCCGTTCGCGATCGCGGTGTCACCCTCCACCGCAACAGGGTGGTACTCGGCGCTCCAGCTTCCCGGCTCGTCGGGGTCCTCGAACCACGAGGTCACGATCGCGTCGCGGCCTTTCACGTCGTCGCGGAACGGCCCGTACGAGTACGTCGCGTCCTCGGAGAACAGCTCGCCGATCGTGGCAGCGTCGTTGCTCTCCCAGGCGCGGATGTATCGGTCGAGCCAGTCCTGCACGGTCGAACGGTCCACGGCTGGACTAGAGCTCGCAGTCCTGGGCGGTGTCGCCCGCGTCGATGACGCACGTGTCGGTGTTCGCGCCCGCGAAGACCTGATCGTTGCCGGAGACGCCGTCACGGGATTTCAGGAAGTCGTTCCCGTTCTCGTCTCCGGTGTGCGCACAGTCCACGCCGAGGCAGTCGGCACCCTGGCCCCCGTAGAGGTGGTCGTTCTGATCGTCTCCCTGGACGCCGTCGTCATCGGCCTGGCCGCGGACGGTGTCGGATCCGTCGTCGCCCTCACCCTGATCGTCGCCCTGTCCCAGCCGGACGAGGTCATTTCCCTCGAGGGCCTGCACGTCGTCGCGTCCCGCCTTGCCGCAGATGACGTCGGCACGGGTGGTTCCGTTCAACCCGTCGTCGGCGGCCGTTCCGGTGATCGTGCACTCAGCCTTGGCGCCCGCGACGCCGCTGAGAACGCCGTGAGCGAACGCCGGGCTGACCATCAGGCCGACGGTCGCGACGGAAACGAAGATCGTTCGGAGTCTCATCTGAGGCCCCCCTTAGAGCTCGCAGTTCGTGACGGAATCACCGGCGTCGATCACGCAGGTGTCGGTGTTCGCACCGCCGTCCACGGTGTCGTTCCCGGAGACGTTGTCGCGCGACTTCAACCAGTCGTTCCCGTTGCCGCCGACCAGCTCATCGTCGCCCTGACCTCCGTAGACCTTGTCGTTCTGGTCCCCACCGTCGACGAGGTCGTCGTCCGCCTGCCCCTTGACGACGTCGGAGCCGTCCTCGCCACCGATGCCGTACAAGCCCTGGTTGTCGTCGCCCTGACCGCCGCGGATGACGTCGTTCCCCTCCTCGCCGTCGAGCGTGTCTTGTCCGGCACGCCCGCAGATCACGTCATCTCGCGTCGTGCCGTTCAACACGTCGTCGGCCGCGGTGCCGGTGATCGTGCACTCCACCTTGGCACCGGCGACGCTGGTGAGCATGCCGTGCGCGAACGCGGGGCCCACCATCAACCCGACGGTCGCAATGGAAACGAAGATCGAACGCAGTCGCATCGTTATTCCTCCCGGAGTCGTTCGGGTGAGCCTATACCAGCGAGCCGGAGGCTCCTAGCCGTACGCGCGGTCTCCTATCATTGCGGTGCGCGCCGGTAGCTCAGGTGGACAGAGCGGCTGCCTTCTAAGCAGCGGGTCGGGGGTTCGAATCCCTCCCGGCGCACGGAGTTTTCTGATCGTGCGGACAGCGATCCGGCGATCGCCGAAGCACACCGGAAGGAGACCGGATGACGGAGGGGAACCCGTTCTCGCTCCGCGATGGCGTGTGGCTGAAGGCCGCGCTCCACACCCACACGAAGCGATCCGACGGCGACCTCGATCCCGATGCGCACGTTCGCCACCACGAGTGGATGGGCTACGACGTGTGCGCGATCACCGACCACTGGACGCTCACCTCAGAGCCGTCCACGGAGCGTTGTCTCGTGATCACCGGCGCCGAGCTCGCCGCCGATCCGCTGGGGCCAGGCCGGTACACCGAGATCCTCGCGATCGGCATCACCGACATCCCGGAGGATCCCGGCGGCGATCGCTCGCACTGGGGCCCGCTCGACAACTACTCCTTCAAGACGTTTCCAGACCTCTCCGCCGCCGGTGCCGCGATCGCCGCCCAGGGGGGCGTCTCGTTCGTCGCGCACCCCTATTGGAGCGGCCTTTCGCCGGAGGTGCTCCTGGCGGCGGAGAACGTCGA
>JBJMLP010000118.1:0-4702 GCA_045805245.1 Actinomycetota bacterium
AAACTCTATCCCAACACCACCCTCATCAGAAAAAACCTACAGGACGGCGGCGGAAGCAGATTCCTGATCGCCTTGCCGACACGCGCGTGAATCCTCCGGCTTCATCCGCATCTCATGGAAGGGTCGCTAGCCTCGACGGCAACGTGTAGATCCCGGTGTTCGATGAGCGAGCGATGAGAAGTCCGTGCGAGGCGAGCGCCGCGCCGAACGTTATGCGTGCGACCGCGCGTTCTCGTCCGGTCGCGGGGGAAGAAGCGTGGAAGAGGCCCGCGTGCGACAGCTGCAGGACGTGCCGATCGTCGAGGTTCCGGACGTCGTTCCGCGACGCCGCTCCATGCCCTCGTCGATCCTCCGCGCGATGCGGCCGCTGCAATGGCCGAAGAATTTCCTCGTGTTCGCGGCGGCCGGGGCCGCCGGCGTGCTCGGTCACCCGCCGATCGTCTGGAGAGCCTCGCTCGCGTTCGTCGCGTTCTGCGTGATCGCGAGCGCGACGTATCTCGTCAACGACGTCCTCGACGCGCGCTTCGACCGGCTTCATCCCCTGAAGCGTTTCCGGCCGGTAGCGTCCGGGGAGCTCTCCACTCGCACCGCGCTCGTCGTGAGCGGCCTTCTCCTCGCTCTCGGAGGCGTCGCCAGTGGGGTACTCGGACCTCGTTTCGTCGTGGTTGTCGCCGTGTACGTTGCGATGAGCATCACGTACAGCCTGCGATTGAAGCGCGTCGCGGTCCTCGAGATGACGGCCGTCGCGAGCGGCTTCGTCCTCCGCGCCGTCGCAGGGAGTGCGGCGACCGGGGTGCCGCCGTCGGCGTGGTTCCTCATCCTTGCGTGCTCCGGTGCGATGTTCGTCGTCGCCGGCAAGCGGCTCGCGGATGCGCGTGCGACGACGTCGGAGGAGGACCGCACGAGCGACCGGCCGCCCTATCCCGTGGAGTTCCTGCGCGGCGCATGGGTGCTCGCGGGCGGTGTCACCGTCACGGCCTACTGCTTGTGGGCCTTCGCCGTGCCGCACACCGTCGACGGCATCGCGTGGAGCCAGGTCTCGATCGTGCCGTTCGCGATCGCGATCTTCCGCTACGCGTACTCCATCGAGCTCGGAGGGGCGGGCGCTCCCGAGCGGCTATTCCTCCACGACCACGTGCTGGAGGCGCTCACGATCGCGTGGGTCGTGGTCTACGCACTCGGCGTGTACCTGCGATGAGGACGCTCCTCGGAGGCCGCTCCTCGGAGCCGGGAACCGCGGAGCGGCTCCTGACCGGGTGGGGCCGGACCTCGCCCACGCGGTCCACGGTCGTGCAGACGCCGGATGCCGACGCCGTCGCGGAGGCGATCCTCCGAGCCGGCCCCCGCGGGGCGCTGGCGCGCGGGCTCGGCCGGAGCTACGGCGACGTCGCGCAGAACGCCGGTGGCGTCGTGGTGGACATGACCGCGTGCCGCGGCATCGAGCATCTGGACGAGCGAGACGGAACGCTCACCGCGCTCGCCGGAACTTCCTTCGACGAGATCCTGCATGCCGTCGTTCCGCGGGGCTGGTTCGTTCCGGTGACCCCCGGGACGCGGTTCGTGACGCTCGGCGGCGCGATCGCGAACGATGTGCACGGCAAGAACCATCACGTCGATGGCGGGATCGGGGATCAGGTCGTGTCCTTCGATCTCCTCGGGCCGACGGAGGGCTCCGTCCGGGCCGTGACGCCGAAGGACTCGGCGTTCGGAGCGACCCTCGGAGGGATGGGGCTCACGGGCGTGATCGTCCGCGCGACGCTGCGCCTGCATCCGATCGAGACATCCTCGATGCGGGTCGACACGGATCGTGCGCGCGACCTCGAGGAGCTGATGTCGTTGATGTCGGCAGGCGACGAGCGCACTCGCTACTCAGTGGCTTGGGTGGACTGCCTCGCGCGAGGAAGTTCGCTCGGCCGGGGAGTGCTGACTCGGGGTGACCACGCGATCCGCGAGGAGCTCCCCGGCGGCGGTGACCCGCTCGCGTACCGGCCGCGGTCGCTCCCCGGCGTGCCGCGCGGGCTGCCGAACGTCGTGACGCCGATCGGGATCCGCGCCTTCAACGAGGCCTGGTTCCGCCGGGCGCCGAGCACGGAGCGCGGCCGCGTCGAACCGCTCACGTCCTTTTTCCATCCGCTCGATGCCGTTCCGAGCTGGAACCGCCTCTACGGCCGCTCCGGTCTCGTGCAGCACCAGTTCGTCGTTCCGTTCGGGAGCGAGGTCGTCGTGCGCTCCGCGATCGAGCGGCTCTCTCGGGCGGGCGCCGGTTCTTTCCTGGCAGTGCTGAAGCGATTCGGCCGCGGGCGAGGAGGGATGTCGTTCCCCATCGAGGGGTGGACGCTCGCGCTCGATCTTCCGGCCGGGCAGCGCGGGCTCCGCTCGCTGCTCGACGGGATCGACCGCAGCGTCGCCGATGCCGGTGGACGTGTCTATCTCGCCAAGGACGCCCGGCTCGATCCGGCGCTCCTGGCGCAGATGTATCCGGACCTCGACCGCTGGCTGGAGGAACGCGAGCGCCTCGACCCAGCCGGTGTCCTCCGGTCGGACCTCGATCGCCGGCTGCGGCTGCGTGCGCGAGCCCGACGGGCGGTGCTCGCGTGAGGGACGGCCTCGGCGGATACGGAACCGTCCTCGTTCTCGGCGGGGCATCGGACATCGGCGTCGCGACCGCGCGGGGGCTCGTTGCGAACGGTACCCGACAGGTCGTCCTCGCCGGCCGCGACGTGGGCAGGCTCGAGGAGGCCGCTCAGACCATCCGTGCAGCCGGCGCCGGCCGGGTGGAGACGGCGACCTTCGACGCACTGGAGACCGACAAACACTCAGCGTTCGTCCGCGATGTCGCGGAGATGCACGGCGACATCGACCTCGCGCTCTTCGCGTTCGGCATCCTCGGAGATCAGCGCGAGGCGGAGAGCGACCCATCGCTCGCGCTCGAGGTCGCTCGGACGAACTACCTCGGAGCTGTCTCGGTCCTGCTCCCCCTCGCGGAGCGGATGCGCGAGCAAGGGCACGGGTCCATCGTGGTGCTCTCGTCGGTCGCGGGGGAGCGCGGACGCCGCTCGAACTTCGTGTATGGCTCGTCCAAGGCGGGCCTCGACGTCTTCTGTCAGGGCCTCGCGGACCGCCTCCACGGGAGCGGCGTGAACGTGCTCGTCGTGCGCCCGGGGTTCGTGCGATCGAGGATGACGTCACATCTCAAGACGGCTCCGCTCTCCACGACGCCGGGGAAGGTCGCCGCCGCGATCGTCGCTGGGCTCCGCGACGGCCGAGGAACGGTATGGGTTCCGCGGCAGCTCCGCTGGGTGATGAGCGCGCTGCGCCATCTCCCGCGGCCCGTCTTCCGTCGACTGGAGGTCTGATGGCGCAGCTCCAGCGCACGCGGCCGTCCCAGCGCCGTCCGCCGTCTCCCCGCAGGCGCCGGCGGCGACGGCGACTGTTGCGGACGACCGGCATCCTGTTCCTCGTGCTGTTGATCCCGGTCGGGTGGTCGTACGCGCACGCGCTGACCGCGCCGGGGAACGCTCCCGTTTCCGCGCGCACGGTCGAGTGGATCAAGGAGCACGGTGGCCGCGGTGCGGTATTGACGATCGAGCGTCTCTGGTACTCCTGGCATAAGCCTCCCGTCGGGGGCACCCCGAGCGGGGGCATCCCAAAAGTCACCGGTGCCACGAAACCTTCCCCGGGGGCCGCTTCGCAGTCGTTGGCCTCGGTGCGCCTTCCCGCACCTGCCGACCTCACGCCGCTCGCGTCACATCCGCTTCCCCGCGAAGGGCGGTGGAAGCCAGTCGGTCGTTCCGTCGACGGGGTCCCGGCGACGGAGGTCACCTACCTCCGCGCCGACAACGTGCACACGAGTCTGCTCTCCGGCGTGATGTGGATGGACACGAGGCTCCTGCGGGCGCAACTCGTTCCCGGGACCGACGTACCCTCCGGTACGCCCGCCGCCCGGGCGCAGATCCCGCACGCGGGGTATCCGGAGCTCGCGGCGACGTTCAACTCCGGCTTCCTGCTCCAGGACTCTCACGGCGGTTTCTACCTCGATGGACGGACGACATCTCCCCTCCAGAATGGTCAGGCGTCACTCGTCGTGTACAAGAACGGCTCCGTCGACATCGGACGGTGGGGGAGTCACCTCTCCATGACATCGCAGGTGCAGGCGGTCCGGCAGAACCTTTCGCTCCTGGTGAGCCACGGTCAGCCGGTGTCAGGGCTGTCGAGCGACTCGTACCAGAAGTGGGGAGCAACTCTCGGAAACGCCGTGCTCGTGTGGCGAACCGGTGTCGGAGTGACCTCAGACGGCGCGCTGGTCTACGCGGCAGGGCCCGCCCTCTCCGTGCAGAGCCTCGCGGCGGTCCTTGCTCCGCATCAGGTATTTCTTGCGCAGTTCGAGCGGGATGGGCTCGATCAGCGCTTCTGGGTAGATGGCCTTGCGTGCCTGCGCGAGCACGCGCGTCGAGACGTCGGTCGCGAGGATCGAGAAGCGGAACCCGGGCCGCGCTTGCCCAAAATCGCTCGCCACCATGGCCAGCGTGTACGCTTCTTGCCCCGAGGAACACCCCGCGCACCAGATGCGGACCTCGGAGCCCAGGCGTTCGGGGTGCAGCGCGGGCAGAGCGGTCTGGCTCAGATAATCGAAGTGCTGAGGCTCGCGAAAGAAGTCGGTCTTGTTCGTCGTCACGCAGTCGATGAGGTGGACGAGCTCGTC
>JBJMLP010000119.1:0-4214 GCA_045805245.1 Actinomycetota bacterium
CACGGGCTCCTTGGAGGAGAACCGGACGAGGTCGCGGAGGTCTTTTGCCTTCACGGCGCTCCAGCCTACGCGTGAGCTCCCGAGGCGGCAGCGCAGGACCCTGTTCGGCGAGCGGGCTGAGTAGACTGGCGCCCCACCGTTTCGAGAAGGGGGCCCCGTGCCGCGATTCACCTATTCGACGGAATCTCCCGTCGACGTCGAGGCGGACATCCTCGTCCTGCCGATCTTCGAGGGTCCGGAGCCGGGTCCCGGCGTCCGGGACGTGAAGGACATCGATCTCCTCGAGGCCTACAAGGACGCCAAGCTCACCGGAAAGCGCGGCGAAGTGCTCCGAGTACCGAGCCTCGACGCCGTGCAGGCGAAGGGGATCCTTCTCCTCGGCGTCGGAAAGAAAGCGGAAGCGACGCCCGACGCCCTCCGCCGGGCGATCGGAAAGGTCGCGCCGGCGCTCGCGAAGCAGCGTCGCGTGGCGACGACGCTCCCGCAGGTCCTCCCGCGAGGCGGAGACGCGGCGCTCCAAGCGACCGCGGAGGGTCTCGTTCTCGGCTCCTATCGCTTCGACCGCTACAAGTCGAACGCGAACGGCAACCGGCCGGTCCTCGAACAGGTGACGCTCCTCGGCAGCGGGCGTTCCGACGCCAGGGGAGCGAAGCGCGCGCTCGACCGCGCGCAGGTCGTCACCGAATCCGTGGAGTGGGCGCGCGACATGGTGAACACGCCGGCGCTCGAGGCCACACCCGACTACCTCGCGAAGGAAGCGCAGCGGATGGCGAAGGAGACGGGCCTCCGCGCGAAGATCTGGAAGAAGGCGGAGCTCGAGCGCGGCGGCATGGGCGGGATCCTCGGCGTCGGAAGCGGCAGCGTGAACGAGCCGCGCATGATCGAGCTGGAGTACTCGGGCGGCGGTCGCGCCGCGCCGATCGCGATCAGCGGTAAGGGGATCACGTTCGACTCCGGCGGCCTCTCGATCAAGGACGCCAAGAACATGGAGACGATGAAGTGCGACATGGCGGGCGCCGCGGCGATGCTGGCGACCATGCGCACGATCGCGCTCCTGAAGCCGCGCGTGAACGTCATCGCCGCGATCCCGTCCTCGGAGAATCTCCCGAGCGGCTCGTCGATCCGTCCCGGCGACATCCTGCGGCACCGCGGGGGCAAGACGTCCGAGGTGCAGAACACCGACGCGGAGGGCCGTCTCGTCCTCGCCGACGCGCTCGCCTATCTCGCGGAGAAGAACCCGCGAGTGATCATCGACGCCGCGACCCTCACCGGGGCGTGCATGGTCGCGCTCGGCGAGCAGATCACCGGCGTCATGGGCAACGACGAACGACTGATCGACGACATCATCGAGGCGGGCGATCGCGCGGGAGAGCCGATGTGGGAGCTCCCGCTCCATCGCGAGTACCGAGCGCAGATCGAGTCGAACGTCGCCGATGTGAAGAACATCGGCGAGCGCTGGGGCGGCGCGATCACCGCGGCCCTCTTCCTCGCGGAGTTCGTCGGCGACATCCCGTGGGCGCATCTGGACATCGCGGGACCCGCCTTCACCGAGCGAGGCGGCGACTACACGCCCAAGGGCGGCACCGGAGTTCCCGTCCGCACGATGGTGGAGTACATCCTCGCGCAGGCCGGCTCCGGGCGGCGGTAGCTCCGCGTGCCCGAGGAGCCGGTTCCCTCCGAAGCGCCGGAGGGCCAGTCGCCCGAGCCCGAGCCCGTTCCGACCGGCCCGGTGCTCGGGGTGTTCGCGCATCCCGACGACGCGGAGATCTCCGCGGGCGGCGTGCTCCGGAAATGGGTGCTCGCCGGTCGGGAGGTGCATCTCCTCGTCCTGACGAACGGAGACCGCGGCTCGGACGACCCGAAACGCGATCGCGCGGAGCTCGCCGCCACCCGCAAGCAGGAGACCCAGGACGCCGCGGGCGTTCTCGGGCTGAAGAGCGTCCGCGTGCTGGACATTCATGACGGCGACCTCGTCAACACCAAGGAGGTTCAGGCGGAGGTCTCGCTGAGCGTGCGGCAGGTCCGGCCGGAAACGATGCTGACCTGCGACCCGACCGCCTGGTTCTTCGAGGACCGGTACTTCAATCACTCGGATCACCGCACGGCCGGAGCCGTTGCGCTCGACGGAGTGTTTCCGGGCGCGGGCAATCCTCATTTCTTCACCGAGCAGCTCGTCGACGGTCTCGAGCCGTGGAACGTTCCGAAGATCTGGCTCGGCTGGACGAACGAGCCGAACCGCTACGAGGACATCTCCGGCCTGATGGAGACGAAGATCGCCGCGCTCGCCGCCCACCGCAGCCAGGTGGAGGGCGATCTCCTCGGGTTCTTCGAGGAGTGGCTCCCCGCCGATGCCGTGGAGACTGGCAAGAAGATCGGCGTCGAGCACGCGGAGGCGTTCCGCGTCATCTCCCTCGACTGATCCGTCGCCGGCCGAGCGCAGCCGCGAGGGCGACGAACTCCTCCGTACCGAGATCCACCGCGCGCGTCGACGCGTCGAGCCCCATCTCCCGCAGCGCGCCGCGGATCTCCCGTGATCGAGCGATCGGAGCGAGTGCACGTGAGAGCGGCGCTCCGGCGTTTCCGAACGCGGTCCGAACCAGCTGCAAGTAACGCGCGCGGGCGCTCGGTTCCACCAACGGGAGCTCGCGCCGCGTGAGGGTGAGCACCGATGCGTCCACGCTCGGTCGCGGATGGAAAAGATGTGCGGGGAGACGAAGCCCTCGCTCGAACCGCCACCACGGCGCCGCGGAGAGCGCGAGCAGCGAGCGCGGCCGTCTCGCCGTCAGCTCCACGGCCACCTGCTCCTGCACGACGAGGTCGGCACGGAACATCGAGCCCTCGGCGAGGAGCCGCCGCAGCAGGGCGCTCGTGATGCCGAACGGGACGTTCCCGATCGCCCGGAACGGCTCGTGCGGCAGGGTCATGCACAGCGCGTCGCCCTGAACGATCCGGACGACGGAGGTGGCGTCGAACCGGTTCCGCAATCTGCGCGTTAGCTGCGGGTCGAGCTCGACGGCGAGAACGCGTGCGCATCTCCGCGCGATCTCGTGGGTGAGGACGCCCCGGCCGGCCCCGATCTCGACGACGAGCTCCGCGCCGAGGCGGGCGCGGCGGACGACGTCAGCCGCGGTGCGGCGACCGAAGAAATGCTGCCCGGCCGGCGCCGGACGCCGGTGCCGTGGCCGCGGGCCGGCCACGGAGGATCGCCATGAAGACGCCCATCAGGCAGCCAGGGTACCGCTCGGAAGGGGTGCGCCGAAAGAGTCTTGCGCCGTCAGGGAGCGAGGTCTAGCGTCGCCGGCGGGGGAAAGTCGAGAAGAGGAGTGGCGCGATGAGACTCCGCAGCATCTTCGTCTCCGTGGCAACGATCGGCCTCATGGTGGGCCCGGCCTTCGTGCACGGGGCGCTCGAAAGCGTCGCCGGAGCGAAGAAGGACTGCACGATCACCGGCACCGCGGCCGATGACGACCTGACCGGGACCACGAGGGACGACGTCATCTGCACGAAGGCCGGAGCCGACTCCGCTTCCGGGCTGGAGGGCAACGACGTGATCCGTGGCGGCCAGGGCGACGACGACAGCGGCCAGTACACGGGCCTCTGCGGCGGCGACGGCTCGGATGTCGTCAAGGGCCAGCAGGACGACGATTACGTCGAGGGCGCTGGACAGAACGACAAGCTCTACGGCGGCCAGGGAGACGACACCATGGGCTTGGACGCCACAAACGCGCCGCAATGTGCGACGAACGAGCCGGGCAACGACTACTTGAAGTCGAAGGACGGCGTCTCGGGCAATGACAGGCTGGACGGTGGCGCGAATACCGACACGTGTCGGATAGACGCGGGCGACATCGTGACGAACGCGAGCGGCCTCGGCTGCGAGCTCTGATCCGTCGGCAAGCGCGGGAGAGAGCCCCCGGGGCGCGCGTCCCGGGGGCTTCTCCGTCGGACGGACCGTGAGGCCATGAGCGAGTTCGACGGCCTCGTCGCGCTGATCACCGGAGGTGGTTCCGGCATCGGAGCGGCGACGGCATCGCTCCTCCTCGAGCGCGGAGCCGACGTGGCGGTGCTGGACGTCGACCTCTCCGGAACGCCGGACGGCTGCCGGCGCCTGAGCGCCGACGTGACCGACGACGAATCCGTTCGCGCGGCAATCGGGGGACTCGATCGCCTGGACGTCCTCGTGAACAATGCCGGCATCGGCGCGATCGGCGACG
>JBJMLP010000120.1:0-21926 GCA_045805245.1 Actinomycetota bacterium
CACGATCGTGGCCGGGCATCAGCAGGCGAAGATGCCGAAGGAGTTCTCCAGGAATGAGCTCGTCGAACGAGCGAGCGGGCTGATCGGATAGAACCACTCAAGCGTCGGTCCTCCCGGACCGATACCTCCCCCTATGAGGGGAGAACGAGCCGCCCGAGCCGCGATCGCCGCGTTGATCCCCGTGCTCGTCGCCACCTCACCGCTCGCGAATAGCGCGCGCGCCCAGTACGTCTCCCACCACAAGTGCCACGGCGTTACCGTCACGATCTTCGGCACCTCCGGGAACGACCACCTCGTCGGAACCTCCGGCCGCGACGTGATCCTCGGGCGCGCCGGCAACGACGTGCTCAAGGGCCTCGGAGGCAACGACGTGCTCTGCGGCGATACGGGAACCGACACCGTGATCGGAGGTCCTGGAGACGACGTGCTGTGGGCGGCGAGCGGGAACGACACCTTCTACGGCGGCCCCGGGAACGACAGCATGTCCGGCGGCTTCGGCGTCGACCGCATGCACGGCGGCGACGGCAACGACTTCATCGACACCGACGTCGCTGACGACTACGTGTGGGCAGACGCCGGCGACGACTCGGTCGAGGGCGACGACGGCGCGGACACGATCGACGGCGGCGCGGGCGACGACTACGTCTACGCCGGGAACGCGAATGACGTGGTTCACGGCGGCGACGGCGACGACCGGCTCGTCGGAAACTTCGATGACGACAAGGTCTACGGGGATGCCGGCGACGACAAGGTCCAGGGCGGGGAGAACGACGACAAGGTCTACGGCGGGCTCGGGAACGACGAGGTCCTCGGAGGCACCGGAAACGACGAGCTCCACGGCGAGGACGGCAACGATGAGCTCGGCGGCGGCGACGGCACCGACGCCGTCAACGGGGGTCCCGGAACCGACACGATCCACTGCGACAGCCAAGACTCCTGCGACCAGGACTGAGGCGTCCTCCGGGCTCCGGCTCCGGCTCCGCTCCGACTCCGAGCAGCGAACTCCCCGCGTGTAGCATTCCCGCATGCGTCGCTACGACCCCGCGGAGATCGAGCCCAGATGGCAGAAGGTCTGGGAGGACGAGGGCGCGTTCCGCGCCGCAGGCCCCGAAGATCCTCGGCCGAAGTTCTACGCGCTCGACATGTTCCCGTATCCCTCCGGCGACCTTCACATGGGTCATGCGGAGGCGTTCGCGATCGGCGACGTCATCGCTCGGTACCGCTGGATGCAGGGGCACAACGTCCTGCATCCGATCGGATGGGATGCCTTCGGCCTTCCGGCGGAGAACGCGGCGATCCAGCGTGGGATCCACCCCCGGGAGTGGACCTACCAGAACATCGAGCAGCAGCGGGCCTCCTTCAAGCGCTACGGCGTCTCCTTCGACTGGAGCCGTCAGCTCAACACGTGCGATCCGGAGTACTACCGCTGGACACAGTGGTTGTTCCTGCGGCTGTTCGAGCGGGGCCTCGCCTTCCGGAGATCGGCTCCGGCGAACTGGTGTCCGAAGGACCAGACCGTTCTCGCCAACGAGCAGGTGGTCAACGGCGTCTGCGAGCGATGCGGAACGCCGGTCGTCCGCCGCGACCTGACGCAGTGGTTCTTCCGGACGACCGCCTACGCGCAGCGTCTCCTCGACGACATGGAGCAGCTCGACGGTTGGTCTGACCGCGTCCTCACGCTGCAAAGGAACTGGATCGGTCGCTCCGAAGGCGCGGAGGTCGAGTTCACGATCGCGGAGACCGACGACGAGGTCACCGTCTTCACGACGCGGCCGGACACGCTGTGGGGAGCGACGTTCTTCGTGTTCTCACCCGAACATCCGCTCGTCGAGAAGCTGGCCGAGATCGGCGGCGCGGTCGACGAAGCCCGGGCGCTCGTCGAAAAGGTGCGCTCCACCCCCCTGAACTCGCGCGAGGAGGTCGACACGCGGGAGGGAGTCGCCCTCGGCGTCTCCGCCGTCAACCCGGTCAACGGCGAGCGGATCCCGTGCTTCGCGGCCCCCTACGTTCTGATGGAGTACGGCACGGGCGCGATCATGGCGGTCCCCGCGCACGACCAGCGCGACTTCGAGTTCGCTCGCGCCCACGGGCTGGAGGTCCGGGTCGTCGTGCAGCCCGAGGAGGGCCACCCGCTCGATCCCGCCACGATGCCGGAGGCGTATCCGGCCGAGGGAGTCATGGTGAACTCCGGCCCGTTCGACGGCGAGCACACGCCCGAGAGCATCGCGAAGGTGATCGCGTGGCTGGAGGAGCAGGGCCGTGGAAAGCGAGCCGTCTCCTTCCGACTGCGCGATTGGTTGATCTCCCGTCAGCGATACTGGGGAGCTCCGATCCCCATCATCCATTGCCCGGAACACGGTGAGGTGGCGGTCCCGGACGCGGAGCTCCCGGTCGAGCTGCCGGAGGACGTCGACTTCCAGCCCGGCGGAGAGTCGCCGCTCGCCCGCAACGAGAGCTTCGTGAACGTTTCCTGTCCGACGTGCGGCAAGCCCGCGCGCCGCGAGACCGACACGATCGACACGTTCGTCGACTCCTCCTGGTACTTCTTTCGCTACTGCTCGCCGGAGAGCGACGACGTGCCCTTCGATCGCGGGGAGGTCGCGCGCTGGATGCCCGCCGACCACTACACCGGCGGGATCAATCACGCGATCCTGCATCTGCTCTACGCGCGGTTCTTCACCAAGGCCCTGCAGGACATCGGGCTCGTGTCCTTTCCCGAGCCGTTCCGGCAGCTCCTGAATCAAGGGATGGTCATCATGGAGGGCTCCTCCATGAGCAAGAGCCGGGGCAACCTCGTCCGGTTCTCCGAGCAGATCGAGGAGCACGGCGCCGACGCCGTCCGCGTCACGATGTTGTTCGCCGGGCCCGTGGGAGACGACATCGACTGGAAGAACGTCTCCGCGGAAGGCGTGAAGGGATGGCTGGGACGCGTCTACCGCGCCGTTCGCGACGCGGTGGAGTCGAACGCGGACGAGCCGGAGGAGCTGCGGAAGCTCACGCACCGGACGATCAAGGGCGTGACCGAGGACATGGAGCGGTTCACGTTCAACACCGCGATCGCGAAGCTGATGACGTTGACGAACGAGATCCGAAAGACCCTGGACGCGGGAGACGGCGCGCGCGAGGCCGCGTCAGCGCTGGTGCGGATGCTCTCGCCGATGGCGCCGTTCCTCGCGGAGGAGCTCTGGCGCGACACGCTCGGGAACGACGGTGCCGTGTATCTGTCGGCCTGGCCGTCCTACGACGAGGCGCTCGCGTCGCAGGACCACGTGACGCTCGTGGTCCAGGTGGACGGCAAGGTCCGCGACCGCATCGAAGTTTCCTCCGACGTCTCGGAGGAGCAGGCGCGCGAGCTCGCCCTCGCGTCGGACAACGCGCGCCGCGCGCTCGGGGAGCGCGAGATCGCGAAGGTGATCGTTCGTCCTCCGAAGCTCGTGAACATCGTCGCGTCTCGCTGACGCTTTCCACCGCGATGTGACGTTTCGCACGGCTGCCTCGCGCCTTCTGCGATAGCGTCGCGCTCTGTCTCTCCGCCCCCCTCGCTGGTCGAGCCGCAAGGGGGTCGGAGCATGGCTGGGGAAGGGCTGAGGGAGCGCCTGTCCGCGCTCTCTCGTGGCGAGCTCGTCGGGCTCGTTGCGATCGTCGGCATCACGCTCGGCGGCGCGGGCCTCTGGTACCTGCGTTCTTTACCGCAGCCGGTGGAGGTTCGCGCGGGCGGCGTGCCGCCTGCGGGTGCCGCAGCGGCGATCTCTCCGACGGAAACGCCCGCGCCGCTGCTCGTCGACGTCGCGGGCGAGGTCCGCAAGCCCGGCGTGTACGAGTTCACGGAGGGCGACCGCATCATCGACGCGATCGACGCGGCCGGAGGCGCGACGTCGAAGGCGGATCTCCAGTCGCTGAACCTCGCCGCGCCCGTGCAGGACGGCGTCCAGGTCCTCGTCCCCGCCAAGGTCCCCGTCTCGGGTTCCGCCCTGGGGACCACGACCGGGAGCCCGGGGTCGGCGACGGGCTCGACCGGAGCGCTCGTGAACATCAACACCGCCGACGCCACCGCGTTGGAGGCGCTCCCGGGCATCGGAGAGGTCCTGTCGCAGGCGATCGTCGACTACCGAACGCAGAACGGCCCGTTCGCGACCGTGGACGACCTGGAGGATGTGAGCGGCATCGGGCCGTCGATCATGGAAGACGTCCGCGACATGGTGACGGTGTAGGCAGGCCCACCCGTGACCGGTTGGGCGCTCCCCGCCGTCGCCGCGGCGTTCTGGGCCGGACTGCTCGCGTGGCCGCTCGTCCAGCGGCTCGCGGCGCCCTGGGAGCTCCTGCTCGCCGGCTTGGCGCTGCTTGCTGGGGCGGCCGCCGGGGCGCCGGCCCGCGAACGGGGACCGAGAGCGCTGGTCGCCGGCGGCGTGATCGAGGAGCAAGCGTCCGTCTCGGCGGTCTCAGCGTCTCCGGTCGCGGGCGGGCGAGGACCGCCCGCGCTCGTGCTGGCGGCATGTCTCGCGGGGTTCCTCGTCCTGGGCTGCGGATGGGCGGGCGTTCACGCGGGGCGGATCGCGGCGTCACAGCTCGCGCGCATCGCCCCGGCGCACGTGGAGCTCGACGGCACCCTCCGCGCGGACCCCGGAGAGAGCGACTACGGGTGGTCGGCGCAGGTCGACGTCTCCTCCGTCACGTGGGAGGGCACGACGTCGTCGGCGCACGAGTCCGTCTGGGCCTCCGGCGACGGTTCCCCGCCCGGCGGCGTGCGCGCGGATCGCGTGCACCTCGAGGGAACGCTGCTCGTGCCGAAGCCGGGGGAGTTCACCGACTTCCTCCACGAGCGGGGCGTCGCGGTCGAGATGGAGGTGCAGGACGCGCGCCGGGTTGGCTACTCCTCCGACCCGTTCGTCCACGGCGCCCAGCTCTTCCGGCAGTTCGTCGGACGCTCCATCAAGCGGCTGTTCCCGCTCAAGGACGCCGGGCTTCTGATGGGCCTCGCGCTCGGCGACACGTCGGCCCTCGATCCCGGCGTCGCGCGAGACTTCCAGGCGACGGGGCTCGGCCATCTGCTCGTCGTCTCCGGAGAGAACGTCGCGATGGTCCTCGCGCCGATCCTCGCCCTCGCGTCGTGGCTCAAGCTGCGCCGAGCGACGCGCCTTGCGCTCGCGTCCGGCACCGTCGTGTTCTTCATCCTCGTGACCGGCGCGGAGCCGTCCGTGCTCCGCGCGGGGGTGATGGCGGGTCTCGCGCTGTTCGCGACGTTCGCCGGCCGGCCGCGGAGCGCCGGAACCATCCTCGCCGGCGCGGTGCTGATCCTGCTCGTCGTGGATCCGTCGCTCGTCTGGGCGATCGGTTTCCAGCTGTCCGTGGCGGCGACCGCCGGGATGGTCTTGCTCGCGTCACCGTTGTCCGAGCGCCTCGGCTTCCTCCCGAAGCCCGTCGCGATGGCCGCGGGGACGACGCTCGCGGCGCAGTGCGGAGTCTCGCCGTTGCTCCTGTTCCATTTCCACGAAGTGCCGCTCGTCACGATCCTCGCGAACCTGCTCGCGTTCCCGGCGGTGTCGCCCGCGCTTCTGGTGGGCCTTGCGGCGGGCGCCGTCGGCGTCGTCGTCCGGCCGCTCGGAGCGCTGATCGCCAAGCTCGCGCTGCTGCCCCTCCGCTATCTGGAGACGATCGCCGACCGCCTGGCGAAGGCGCCCGTCGCGTGGGTCACCTCCGGCGGCGGTATCGGTCCGCTCCTCGTCGGCGGCCTCCTGCTCGTCTTCCTGACGTCATGGCTCCGGTCGGGGAGACGGTTCCCGCGCAAGGCGATCGTCGCACTCGTCGCGTTCGCGCCGATCTTCGTGTGGGCGAGCGCGCTCGGCGCGGGACCGCCGTCCGACCTGGTGGTGCACTTCTTCGACGTCGGCCAGGGCGACGCCGCACTCGTGAGCTCACCGGGTGGCGTGAACATCCTGTTCGACGGCGGACCCGAGCCGGATCTCGTCGCCGGAAAGCTCGCCGCGCTCGGCATCAAGCGGCTCGACGCCGTCGTCGCCACGCATCCCCACGCCGACCACATCATCGGGCTCCCCTCCGTGATGGCGCGGTTCCCGGTCGCCCTGGAGCTCGATCCCGGATGCCCGGACGACTCTCCGTTCTCCGCGGAGCTCCGGAAGTCCGTGACCGACGAGCATGTCGAGGCGGAGCATCCGCGGGCTGGGGACTCGCTCATGGTAGGCGACCTCCGGCTCGACGTCCTCTCGCCCGACGAATGCTGGACCGGCACGAACTCGGACGCGAACAACGACTCCCTCGTGATCAAGGTCGTCTATCGAGAGGACACCGTGCTGATGGGTGGCGAGCCGGAGGAGCCCGCCCAGCAGCTCCTGGTCGACGACGCCGCACCCGTCCAGGCCGAGCTCCTGAAGGTTCCGCATCACGGCGCCGCGACCTCGATCCCGGAGTTCTTCGACGCGGTCGACCCCGAGCTCTCCGTCGTGAGCGTCGGACCGAACAGCTACGGTCATCCGGTTCCGGAGACGCTCGCCGAGATCCGCGCCACCGGGTCGAAGGTCCTTCGGACCGACCAGCAGGGAGACATCACGGTGACGTTCTCGCCGCAGGGCCTGCTCGTAGAATCCCGGGGATAGATGCCGAAAGCCAAGCCGAACGTCGTGCTGCTCTGGGGAGAGGATCCGTTCCTCCTCCGGGAGGCGGCGTTCGAGGTCCTCGGTGACGTCCGCGCGACCGAAGTCGACGCGGCGGAGTGGCGCGGAGGCGAGACCGCGGACCTCGCGACGCCCTCGCTCTTCGGCGATGCGCGCGCCCTGTACGTGAGCGACTGCCGGTCGCTCTCCAAGGACGCCACCGCCGAGCTCGCCCGTTACCTGGAGGCGCCGACGCCGGATGCGCTGCTCGTTCTGTCCGCCCAGGTCGCGGATCGCGGAAAGGCGCCCGCCGCGCTCACCAAGATCGTGAAGCCGGTCGGAGAGATCCGTGAGGTCAAGGTCGGCCGGAAGGACCTTCCTGCGTGGACCGCCGCGAGGGGAGAACGACACGGCGTCGCGATCCCCGCCGCCGCCGCGCAGGCGATGGTGGAGATCCTCGGCGAGGACCCGGGAGCGCTCGACTCCGCCGCGGAGCAGCTCGCGAACGCGTTCGCCAACGAGCCCATCACGAAGGAGATCGTCCAGCGACAGTTCCGCGGGCTCGGAGATCAGCACACGTGGGATCTCTGCGATCGGGCGTTCGGACGTGACCTCGCGGGCTCGGTGAGATCGCTCCGCTCACTGCTGGAGTCACAGGAGGCCGGCCTGCTGATCCTCGGAGCGATCGCTTCCCGCGCACGCGACCTGCTGAAGGTGCGCGCGCTGCCGGACCGGATGCGAGCGGAGGACGTCGCTCGAGCGGCCGGACTCCGCTTCGATTGGCAGGGGCGGCGCTATCGCGAGCAGGCGAAGCGCTTCTCGATGGAGGAGCTGGTGCGGATCCACGAGCGGATCGCCGACGCGGACCGCGCGCTGAAGTCCGGTGCGAGCGAGGAGATCGTGCTGCCGGTACTGGTCGCGGGGATCGCGGGCGGCGAGCAGGCCGCCTGAGGCAGGCTCAGCCGGCGGAGGCGTTCGCGGAGCGCGCGAGCCGCGACTTGTGCCGGGCCGCCGTCCGCTTGTGGAGCACTCCCGCCGAGGCGGCCTTGTCGAGCGCCCGGGACGCGTCTCGAAGCTCCTGCGAGGAGTCGCCTTCGGCCGTGCGCACCTTCTTCTCCGCCGTCTTGAGGGCGGAGCGCACGGCCTTGTTGCGCTCGCGGCGGCGCTCGTTGGTCTTGTTGCGCTTGATCTGGGACTTGATGTTGGCCATCGGCGAGCGAGTCTACCAGCGGGCCCTCGTACGATAGTCGGACCGATGAGCCCTCCCACCCCGCGACGCATGCCTTCGTTCCGGACACTCCGCGGAGTTCCGTGCCCGTGACCCCTCCGGAGCTGATCCGCAACTTCTGCGTCATCGCCCACATCGACCACGGGAAGTCGACGCTCGCGGACCGCCTCCTCGAGCTGACCGGAGCGGTCGCCGCCCGCGACATGCGCGCGCAGTACCTCGACCGGATGGACCTCGAGCGCGAGCGCGGCATCACGATCAAGGCACAGGCCGTCCGGCTGACCTACGAGCGGGACGGCCGGGCGCACGTGCTGAACCTGATCGACACGCCCGGGCACGTCGACTTCTCCTACGAGGTCTCGCGCTCGCTCGCCGCGTGCGAGGGCGCGATCCTTCTCGTGGACGCGGCGCAGGGGATCGAGGCGCAGACGCTCGCGAACTTCCACCTCGCGTCGGAGGCGGGGCTCGCGATCGTGGCGGCCGTCAACAAGGTGGATCTCCCGGCGGCCGACGCGGAGGAGACCTCACGGGAGCTTGCCGAGCTCGTCGGATGCGCGCCCGAGGAGGTGCTCCGCATCTCCGCGAAGACCGGTCTCGGCGTCCAGGAGGTCCTCGACGCGGTCGTCGACCGCATCCCGCCGCCGGAAGGCGACGCGGACGCGCCGCTCCGGGCACTGGTCTTCGACTCCTCGTTCGACACCTATCGCGGCGTGATCGCGTACGTCCGCATCGTCGACGGTGTCCTGAAGAGCCGCTCCCGCCTGCGGTTGGTCGCCTCCAAGATCGAGATCGAAGCGGAGGAGGCGGGCATCCTCGCGCCCGACCCGACGCCCGTCGCGCAGATCGGCCGCGGAGAGGTGGGATACCTGGTGACCGGGGTCAAGGACGTGCACCTCGCGAAGGTGGGCGACACGGTCACGACGGCCGGCCGCGGAGGTGCGACCGACCCGCTGCCCGGGTACCGCGAGCCGCGGCCGATGGTGTGGAGCGGACTCTTTCCTGCGGAGGGCGGCGACTACGCGGATCTCCGCGACGCGCTGGACAAGCTCAAGCTCTCCGACGCCTCGCTCGTGTACGAGCCGGAATCCTCGCGCGCGCTCGGGTTCGGTTTTCGCTGCGGCTTCCTCGGACTGCTGCACATGGACATCGTCAAGGAGCGGCTCGAGCGCGAGTTCGGTCTCGAGCTGATCGCGACGGCGCCCAACGTGGAGTTCCATGTCGTCGACGCCGTTGAGAGTCCCGCCCGATCCCCCGTCGTCGTCCACAACCCGTCGGAGATGCCGAAGCCCGATACCTACGATCACCTCGAGGAACCGATCGTTCTCGCGACGATCGTCACGCCATCCGAGTACCTGGGGCCGGTGCTCGAGCTCTCTCAGGCGCGACGGGGAGAGCTCCTGGACATGCGATACCTGTCGCCCGAACGCGCGGAGGTGCACTACCAGCTGCCGCTCGCGGAGATCATCTTCGACTTCTTCGATCAGCTGAAGTCGCGCACGCGCGGCTACGCGTCGCTCGACTACGAGCCCGCCGGCTACCAGGAAGCGGATCTCGTGCGGGTCGACATCCTGCTGCACGGGGAACCGGTCGACGCGTTCTCCGCGGTCGTCCACCGTGAGAAGGCACAGCGGTACGGCCGGGCGATGGTGGAGCGCCTCCGCGAGCTGATCCCGCGGCAGATGTACGAGGTCGCGATCCAGGCCGCGATCGGCTCCCACATCGTCGCGCGGGAGACCGTGCGCGCGAAGCGCAAGGACGTCCTCGCGAAGTGCTACGGAGGAGACATCACGCGCAAGCGCAAGCTCCTGGAGAAGCAGAAGGCGGGAAAGGAGCGGATGCGCCGCGTCGGCCGAGTGGACGTTCCGCAGGAGGCGTTCATCGCGGCGCTCCGTGTGGACGCCGACGGGGGAGCCGGAAAGTGAGCGCCGGCCTGTACGTCCACATCCCCTTCTGCCTGACGCGGTGCGGCTACTGTGACTTCAACGCCTACGCGGGTCTCGACGAGCTGAAGCCGCGGTACGTCCGGGCGCTCGAGCGCGAAGCATCCTTTGCGGCTCCGGACTGGCCGGAGCGTTTCGTTTCGATCTTCCTCGGAGGCGGCACGCCGACCTCTCTCGACCCCGGGAACCTTGCGACGTTCCTGGCGAGCCTCCGCGAGACCTTCGACATCGAACCGGATGCGGAGATCACGATCGAGGCCAATCCCGACACCGTCGACACCGGGCGGCTACGAGCCCTCCAGAACGCCGGCTACAGGCGCCTGTCGATAGGAGCCCAGTCGTTCGACCCGGCGGTCCTCTGGGCGCTCGAGCGGACCCATCAGCCGGAGAGCGTTCGTTCGGCCTACGCGGCGGCCCGCGCGGCCGGATACGACAACCTGAACCTTGACCTGATCTACGGCGCGAACGGCGAGTCGCTCTCGTCCTGGCGCACGACCCTCGAGGAGACGATCGCGCTCGCGCCGGAGCACGTCTCGGCGTACGCGCTCACGATCGAGGACGCCACTCCGCTCGGGAGGAAGGTTGCCGCGGGAATCGTTGCGGCGCCGGATCCCGATCTCCAGGCCGACATGTTCGAGCTCGCGTGCGAGCTGCTCGGGGACGCGGGATACCTTCACTACGAGGTGTCGAACTGGGCGAAGCCCGGATCCGAGTGCCGCCACAACCTCGGCTACTGGGAGCGGAGGCCGTACCTCGGCCTCGGCGCCGGCGCGCACTCCTCCAGAGGAAACCGGCGGTGGTGGAACCTCCGCCCGCCGGAGCAGTATCTCCAAGCCGTCGAGACGCGAACGCTCCCGGTCGGCGGCTCGGAGGAGCTCGACGACGCCGACCGGAACCTCGAGGAGACGTTCCTGCGGCTCCGAACGCGCCAGGGGGTCGAGGCCGAGCCGGCGATCGCCGCCCGCGCCGCTCGATACGTGGACGACGGCCTCCTCGAGCGCCGGAACGGCTCCTTCGTCGCGACGGAACGCGGGATGCTCCTGCTGAACGAGCTGGTCCTCGGCCTCACCGCTCGCTAGTCCACGCCAGACGAGCCGGACCATTGCCGCTGCCTTCGCGGCGTGGTAGTCACGAGGTTCAAAACCAGTTCGAGGGGGGACCGATGGCCGACGACGCCCGTTCGCGCATCACCCGACGCGTGTTCCTCGGTAGCTCGATCGGAGCGGCGGCGGCCGCGACGATCCCGTGGCCGCGTACAGCATTCGCCGCGTCGGGCTGCGATCCGCTCACGACGCCGAAGCACTTCCGAGGCGACGTTCCGTCTCCGAAGGATGTCCTCGGATTCGATCTCGGCGTCGACCGTGAAGTGACGTCGGCCGAGTCACGGAAGCTGGTGCACGCGATCGCGCGCTCCACCAACCGCGTCGTCACGGGCCGGTACGGCCATTCGGTGCGAGGAAGGCCGCTGCAGTACGCGATCGTCGGAACTCCGGAGAACGTCACGGACGGGGGCCTCGCCAACATCCGCGTGGCCACCGCGAAGATCCGCGACCCGCGCACCTCCGCTTCGGAGGCGGCGAAGCTCGCGGAGACCACGCCGGGCATCGTGTGGCTGATCGGAAACGTGCACGGCGGCGAGGAGAGCGGCGCCGACGCCGACCTGCAGGCCCTCTACGAGCTCGCGGACCGCGACGACTGCGTGGTGGACGAGATCCTCGCGAACGCGATCGTGCTGATCATCCCGGTCCAGAACCCCGACGGACGGGAGGCCGACACGCGCCGCAACGCCTACGGGTTCGACCTCAATCGCGACTTCTTCGCGCGCACGCAGCCGGAGACCGACGGCAAGGTCGAGCTGATGCGTCGGTATCCGCCGATCGTGCTGGTCGACAGCCACGAGTTCGGCTACTACTCCTCGTTCTTCCCACCGAACAACGACCCCTGGTACCACGAGGTCACGTCGCAGACGACGCACTGGATCAACGACGTCTTCGGCAGAGCCTTGTCGAGCGCGTACAAGCAGGAGAACTTCGCGTTCTTCCACGGCAAGGTCTACGACTTCTTCTCCCCCGAGTACAACGACACCGGCTCGGCATACGGTTTCCAGGCCGCCGGGATGACGGTCGAGCAAAATCAGAACCGGCCGCTCAGCCAGCGGTTCGCGAGGCACTACACCGCCGACATCGTCACCGCCCATCGCGGAGCACTGACCAAGGCGGAGATCCTCCGCGGCCAGCACGCCGCCTATGTCAAGGCCGTCGAGGAGGGCCGGGCCGGCAAGCTCGAGCCCAACCACCGCATCTTCCATCCGCACAAGCCCGTCCAGGAGCAGGTTCCCGACCGCCTCGTGCGGCACTACTTCATCGGGCCGAACCACGGCAAGGAATGGGAGCGCTCTCGCCTGGCTCGCCGGCTCCAACGGATGGACGTGAAGGTCTATCGACTCACGTCGGATCTCACCGTCCCCGACTACCGGCCGTACGGGAGGTCTCCGCGGCGCGAGACGATACCGGCGGGCTCGTACTGGATCCCGATGGCGCAGCCGCAGAAGCATTGGATCCAGATGCTGCTGAACGAGGACACGTACATGCCCACCGTGTTCACCTTCGGGCTGTCGGGGTGGAGCAGCCCGTTGCTGATGAATCTCGCCGGTGGGTCGTCGGGGGAGACCTTGCACCCGCACGCGGAGCTGTTGCCTCCCGTGCAGGAGAGCGTCCTGCCGACCGCCGGAGGCGCGCGCATCGGCGTGTACCGGATGACGAACGGGTCCTTCGCCGACGAATCTGTGGGCTCCACCGAGTGGCTCTTCGACACGCAGTGGGACCTGCCGTATTCGGAGCTCTCCGCGGAGGACATCGCCCACGGCAAGCTCCGCGACCTCGATGTGCTCGTCGTTCCGGGAGGCGGATCGAAGCCGGCGGTCAAGCGGCTCGGAGATGCCGGGAAGCGCGAGCTCCGCCGGTTCGTCAATGAAGGCGGTCGGTACGTCGGCTACCGGGGCGGCGGCACCCGCCTCGCGGCGGAGGTCGGTCTCTCCACCGTGTTGCTCAGCCGCGTCAAGGTCGACATCCCGGGGAGCCTCGTCCGGGCGGGCGTGGACGAGCGAAGCCCCCTCGCGAAGGGCGTCGGACGCTTCGTCTGGGTGCTCTTCGACGACGACTTCGTGATGCGAACCCAGGGTGAATACGCGCCGATCCGCTATCCGTCCGGCAAGAGCGGGGACTTCTTCGTCTCGGGCTTCGCGAACTACGAGCAGAACCTGTACGGAACCGCGGCCGTGGCGGACGAGGCCGTCGGACGGGGGAGGGTCGTCGTCTTCGACACGGATCCGGCCTACGAAGGGATCACCGAGGGCATGGAGCGGATCCTCCACAACGCGATCCTCGGGCCCGACCCTCGACGTTCCGAAGTTGAATGGTCCGCATACGCGCCGCGGTTGGAGCACCCGCCGGCCGCGGGGTCGAAGGAGCGGGTCCGCGCCGAGGCGGCCGCGATGAGAGCGGCCTCGAAGCTCCCCGACTGGACGGCGATGGCCCTGACGGTCCGGGGCGACGACGCATCGGCGACGACGCGGCTCCTCCGGACGTATCCGTCCACCTTCTCGACGCTGCGGGAGGGGAACGAGGTCCGATTCGATATCGCGAACCCGAAGGAGCTGACCCTGGAGGAGCACCCCTGGGCCCTCGACCTGCTGGTCCGGCTGGAGCGGGAGGGCGTGGAGCCGGTGAGCTTCCGGGACCACTGAGATCGAGGGTCGAGTCGGCTAGCACTCTCGGCCGGGAGTGCTACGTATCATGTGTCCCATGGCCGACAACGACCTCGGAGAACGCAAGGCGGTGGTCCTGCGCGTCCTCGTGGAGGAGTATGTGCGAACGGGGGAGCCCGTCGGCTCCGAGACGATCGCCGAGCGCACCGCCCTCGGCGTCTCCTCGGCGACGATCCGCAACGAGATGGCCGCGCTGGAGGAGCTCGGATACCTTAGCCATCCGCACACCTCCGCGGGCCGGATCCCGACCGATCTCGGCTACCGCTACTACGTGGACAGCCTGCCCTCCGGCGGCAAACTCCGCGACCCACAGCGCCGCGCGATCTCGGAGTTCTACGCCGAAGCGATGCTCGACATGGAGGAGATCCTCAAGGGCACGACCCAGCTGCTCTCGCGTCTGACGCAGTACGCGGGGCTCGCGGTCGCGCCGAGCGCCGCCGACGAGCGGGTGCTTCGCGTCGAGCTCGTCGAGCTCGGCTCCGCGCTCCTGGTCCTCGTCGTCGGTGAGCTCGGCCGCGTCGACAAGCAGGTCGTCGACCGTCCGGAGGGCATGAGGGCGCCGGAGATCGAATCCGTCGGCCGCCGTCTGACCGAGACGTTCTCCGGGATGGAGCTCACGAACGCCACCGCGCGCGCACAGCAGATGGCGAGAGAGGCTCGCGGTGGCGAGCGCGACCTCCTGTCGGCGGTGGCGGTCACCCTGGCCCAGATGCAGCAGGCCACGCGGAGCGATCATGTCCTCGTCGGCGGCGTCGCGAACCTCGCCGGAGAGGCGGCGCAGTGGCGCCGCGAGACCGTGAGGAGGCTCTTCGAGGCGCTCGAGCGCGAGTCGGAGATGCTCCGGCTGCTCCGCGATTCGCCAGCGCAACTCTCCGTCACGATCGGCGCCGAGGATCCCGCGACCGAGCAGTGGGAGGCGGCGATCGTCGCCGCGCCCTACCGTTCGGGAGAGAACTCGCTCGGAACGATCGGGGTCGTCGGGCCGACGAGGATGGACTACCTCGGTGTGATGACCGCGGTGCAGGCAGTCGCCAAGCGCGTTTCGGAGCTCGCGACCGCATTGGGGATCTGACGTGGCCGTCGCTCGAGACCTCTACGAGATCCTCGGCGTTGAGAGGAACGCGACCGAGGACGAGATCCGCAAGGCCTACCGAAAGCTCGCTCGCGAGCATCATCCGGACGTGAACGGGGCGCCGGAGGCGGAGGCGCGGTTCAAGGAGATCTCCGGCGCGTACGAGATCCTGGGCGATCCCGCGAAACGCCAGCAGTACGACCTCTACGGCAGCCGCGGCGGACCGGAGGCCTTCCCGTTCGGCGACGTCTCGGAGATCTTCGACGTGTTCTTCGGTGGAGGCGCGGGCGGCTTCGGCACGCGGCGAAGAACACGGCGTCGCACGCGAACGGAACGAGGCGAGGACGTGTTCACGTCGGTCTCCCTCGCGTTCGAGGAGGCGGTCTTCGGCGTGGAGCGAGCGCTTTCCCTCGAGGCGCTCGACGTCTGTGCGACGTGCGGCGGGAACGGCTCGAGGCCCGGCTCCGCTCCGACGACGTGCCGCGTGTGCGGCGGCGCCGGCGAGGTCCAGGACATGCGTCGCAGCATCTTCGGCACCGTCATGACGAGCCGCCCTTGCACGACGTGCGGGGGAACCGGCGAGGAGATCTCCGATCCGTGTGAGACGTGTGGCGGCCGCGGCCGCGTTCAGGCGACCCGGAGCGTGCCGGTGGAGATCCCGCCGGGCGTCTCCGACAGCCTGGAGATGCGGATGTCCGGCGCCGGGAACGCCGGCCGAAGCGGAGGGCCGCCCGGGGACCTGTACATCACGTTCCGAGTGGAGCCGCATGCGGTGTTCGACCGGCGCGAGCAGGATCTGTTCGCGGTGCTCAGCGTTCCGATGTCCCGCGCGGCGCTGGGCGCGGACCTGGACGTGGAGACGCTCGACGGCGCCGAGCGCGTGAAGCTCGACGCCGGCGCGCAGTCCGGCGACGTCGTCCGCCTGAAGGGAAAGGGTGTTCCGAACCTTGGACGTCGCGGTCGCGGCGATTTGTTCCTCACCGTGCAGGTGGAGACGCCGAAGAAGCTCGGCCGCGAGGAGAAGAAGCTCCTCGAGCGGCTGGACGAGCTCCGGAGCGAGGCGTCCGCCGACCTCCGGCACCCCGGCACGCTCCCTCCGCCGGCGGGCATGCGCTAGATTCCGCCGGATGGGGGATGCCTTCGATCCGGACTGCCTGTTCTGCAAGATCGTCGTGCGGGACGTTCCCGGAGACATCGTGCACGAGTCCGATGCGATCCTCGCGTTCCGCGACATCTCCCCGAAGGCGCCGACGCACATCCTGCTGATCCCGAACGAGCACATCGCGTCGCTCGCGGAGATCGGAGAGCATCACGCCGGCGTCCTGGCGGAGCTGATGCGCGCGGCCAGCCATCTCGCGCAGGCGGAGGGGATCGATCGGTCGGGATGGAGGCTCATCACGAACGTGGGCCCCGACGCGGGGCAATCGGTGCCGCATCTGCATTTCCATCTGCTCGGCGGTCAGCAGATGAGCTGGAACCCCGCGTGAGGGGGAACGCGGACGGCCGTCCGTGCCGCCACGGTAGAATCTCCTACGTAGCGGGGCCGCGGTCCGACGCGGCCCTTTCCTGACGAAAGGCGGGGGGAACCCCGAGAAGGCCCGCTTGGCGAACGCTCCGACCCAAGTGAAGATCCTCGTCCCGGCGGACCAGATGGTCGCGCTCATCGGACGGAACGACGAGCTCCTCAAGCTCGTGGAGGCGGCCTTCGACGCCGACATCCTCGTGCGTGGCAACGAGATCGCGATCGGTGGCCGGGATGCCACGAGCGTCGACATGTTGTTCCGGGAGCTGTTGCAGCTGCTCGAGAGGGGCCACGACCTCACGCCGACGAAGGTGGGACACACGATCGACATCATCCGAGGGAACGAAGCGAGGCCCACGGACGTCCTCGGCGACGTGCTGCTGAGCGGACGCGGACGCTCCGTCACGCCCAAGACGGTGGGTCAGAAGCGGTACGTCGACGCGATCCGTCGCTCGACCGTCACGTTCTCGATCGGGCCGGCCGGAACGGGCAAGACGTATCTCGCGGTCGCGACGGCGGTGAGGGCGCTTGAGGCTCGCGAGGTCTCGCGGTTGATCCTCACCCGTCCCGCGGTCGAGGCCGGGGAGCGGCTCGGGTACCTGCCGGGAACGCTGTACGAGAAGATCGATCCGTACATGCGGCCGCTCTACGACGCGCTCTTCGAGATGGTCGGCGGCGAGAAGCTTTCGGCTCTGATGGACAAGGGAACCGTGGAGGTGGCCCCGCTCGCGTACATGCGAGGACGCACCCTGAACGACGCGTTCATCATCCTCGACGAGGCACAGAACACCTCTCCGGAGCAGATGAAGATGTTCCTCACGCGCCTCGGCTTCGGCTCCCGGGCGGCGATCAACGGCGACGTGACCCAGATCGACCTCCCGTCGGGGCAACGCTCCGGCCTCCTCGTCGTGGAGGAGATCCTCTCCGACATCGACGGCATCGAGTTCGTCCACCTGGGCGCGAGCGACGTCGTCCGTCACAAGATCGTGCAGGACATCGTCGAGGCGTACCGCGTCTTCGGGGAGCAGCGAGCGAGCACGTGATGTCACGGCCATGAGCGCCGGCGACGACGGCAAACCGAGCATTCTCATCTCGGACCGGCAGACGCGGCCGATCGACGAGCCCGGCCTGCGGGAGCTGGCCGAGCGCACGCTCGTCGCGGAGGGGAAAGCCTCCTCGGAGCTTTCCGTCAGCTTCGTGGAAGAGGAGGAGATCGCGGACCTGCACGTCCGCTACATGGGAGAGGAGGGCCCGACGGACGTGCTCTCGTTCCCCCTGGAGGACGACGACGAAGGCGTGGAGATCCTCGGCGACGTGGTCATTGCACCGGCCGTGGCCGCCCGGAACAATCCGGACGTGGAGGCGGAGCTGCGGCTGTTGCTCGTGCACGGCATCCTGCATCTGCTCGGGCACGACCACGAGGAGGTCGCGGAGAAGGCCGCGATGTGGAGCCTCCAGGAGCGCTACACGGGGATGCGGGTGCCGTGACCACAGGCGATTGGCTCCAGGTCGTGGTCATCGTCGTGTTGATCGCCTGCGTGGCGCTCATGGCCTCGTCCGAGACGGCCATCACCCGGATGAACCGGGTGCGAGCCTACCGCCTGGCAGAGGAGGGGCGTCGCGGCGCGCAGTCGCTCGTCAAGATCGCGGAGAATCCCGCGCCCTACTTGAACGTCGTGTTGCTCCTCACGCTGCTCGCGACGATCGGCGGCACGACGATCGCGACGTCCCTCGCCGTCCGGCTGCTCCACGGGGCGGGAGAGATCGTCGCGACGGTCGTTATGACGATCCTGCTGTTCGTTTTCGCGGAGGTCACCCCGAAGACCTATGCGATCCAGCAGACCGACCGGGTCGCGCTCCGGCTCGCGCCGCTGATCCACGCGCTTGGTCGCGCGCTGGGTCCCCCGGCGAGGGGGCTGCTCAAGCTGGCCAACGTGATCATGCCCGGCAAGGGGCTCCCACAGGGCCCGTACATCACCGAGCAGGAGCTCCGCGCGCTCGCGGACGTCGCCTCCGACGAGCAGCAGATCGAGAAGGAGGAGAACCAGCTCATCCACTCGATCTTCGAGTTCGGCGACACGATCGCCCGCGAGGTCATGGTTCCGCGCCCCGACATCGTCGCGATCGAGGCGACGAAGAGCCTCCGCGACGTGCAGGAGCTGATGCTCCGGCACGGTTTCTCCCGCGTGCCGGTCTACCGGCAGGAGCTCGACAACATCGTCGGCGTCGTCCACGCGAAGGACGTCCTCCGCACGATGTACCAGGGCCGGACCGACGTGCCGCTCTCTGAGGTCGTCCGCAAGGCGCACTTCGTTCCCGAGCAGAAGAAGGTCGCGGAGCTCCTCCGCCAGATGCAGCAGGAGAAGTTCCACATCGCGCTCGTGACCGACGAGTACGGGTCCGTTTCCGGTCTCGTGACGCTGGAGGATCTCCTCGAGGAGCTCGTGGGCGAGATCACCGACGAGTACGACCGCGACGAGCTCCACGTGCAGCAGGTGAGCGATCACGAGTTCCGCGTGAACGGCAGCGTTCCGATCTCGGAGATCAACGAGCTGCTCGACGTCGAGCTCCCCGATGAGGAGTGGGACACCGTCGCGGGCCTCATGCTCGGCCTGCTCGGGAAGATCCCGGCGCAGGGGGAGGAGGTCCGCTACGAGAAGCTGACGTTCGTGGCCGAGCGGGTGCAGCGGCGACGGATCGCCCAGGTCCTGATCCGCCGCGAGCCCGCCGAGGAGGAGGTCCCCGCCGAGGCCTCCGCCGAGTAGCGTTCGAGCAGCTCGGCCCCCGAAAACACGGATTCGCCACACCGGCTCACGATCCGGGTCGGACACCGGCGCTACGATTCGGAACCGATGCCTCTCTACAAGGAACAGGGCGTCGTCCTGCGCTCCGCGAAGCTGGGTGAGGCCGACAAGATCGTCACCGTCCTGACGCAGGGTTCCGGAAAGGTCCGGGCCGTTGCGAAGGGCATCCGCAAGACCACCAGTCGTTTCGGCGGTCGGCTCGAGCCGTTCACGCACGTTTCTCTCCTCGTGTACCGGGGAAGGGGAGCGCTCGACACGATCACGCAGGCCGACATCATCTCCGCGCACCGGCCCCTCCGGGACGACCTCGGCCTGTTCGCTTCGGGGGAGACGATGCTCGAGGCCGCCGACAAGGTCGCGGAGGAGCACGAGCGCAACGTCCGGCTGTTCCTCCTGCTGCTGTCGGGGCTCCGTGGGCTCTCGCTGCGACCGGAGGAGCCGACCGTCGTCGCCGAGTCGTTCCTCCTCAAGATGCTGTCGCTCTCCGGATTCCACCCCTCGCTCAGCGCGTGCGCGGTGTGCGGCCGGACCTCACCGGAGCTGTTCTCGAGCGGCCAGGGCGGCGCGGTCTGCACCGGCTGCGCGGAGATCGACGCGGGCCCCGCGTCCTCGGAGGCGCTCGGCTATCTCGCGGCGATCGCCACCGCGGACATGGCCGCCGTCGGGAACGAGCCGCCGCGGGAAGTCGTCGTCCGCAAGGAGGCTCGCGCGCTCCTCTACGGCTTTGCGGAGTACCACCTCGAGCGCAGGATGCGCTCGCTTCCCATGCTCGCGCGGGGGACGGCCGGAAGCCTGGTCCCGTGAGCAGCTACCTCTCCGACCTCGACCGCGGCCGCATCCCGAACCACGTCGCGATCGTGATGGACGGCAACGGCCGCTGGGCGAAGCAGCGCGGTCTCCAGCGCACGGAGGGCCACGCCGCCGGCGAGCAGGCGATGTTCGACACGGTCAAGGGCGGCGTGGAGGTCGGCCTCGGGTGGCTCACGATGTTCGCCTTCTCCACGGAGAACTGGCGGCGACCCAAGGCCGAGGTCAAGTTCCTGATGGAGTTCAACCGCGGCCTGCTCTCGCGGCGTCGCGACGAGCTGAACGACATGAACGTGCGCGTCCGCTTCCTCGGACGGCGTGACTGGCGGGTTCCTCGGCTCGTCATGCGGGAGATGGATCGCTCCCAGGAGCTCACGCGGCACAACACCGGGATGACGCTCACGATCGCGTTCAACTACGGCGGCCGGATCGAGATCGCCGACGCGGTGCACCGGCTGCTCGAGGATCACGACGCGGGACGTCTGCGTGGAGAGCGGTTGACGCCGGAGTCGATCCGCGCGCGCCTCTACGACCCGGAGATGCCCGACCCCGACCTGATGATCCGCACGAGCGGGGAGCAGCGCATCTCCAACTTCCTGCTCTGGCAGGCGGCATACACCGAGCTCTGGTTCACGCCGGTGCTCTGGCCTGACTTCAACCGCGAGCACCTCTACGAGGCGATCCGGGACTTCCAGAAGCGCTCGAGGCGTTTCGGAAAGGTCGACGAGGAGGACTGAGCGCGCGGCTCAGGAGATCCGCTGTTCCCGCCACACCTTCACGAGCAGGATCGCCCCTACGGGGATCGCGAGCGCCGCGTACATGCCGAGGAATCCCATGCCCGGAACGTCGAACCCGACGAAGGCGAGCATCGCGCCGCGGACCAACGGGTAGCCGATCAGCAGACCGAGCACGATCATCACCGAGACGAACGAGCGTCCCACGGCGCCCATGGACGTCGGGCCGCCCTTCCACCGTGAGTACTCGGGAGTGTGATCCGGCTTCGGTGGCGCCGCATTGATCGTTCGCATCCACGGCGCGCCGCCGGGACCGCCCTGAGGGGCTCCCGCGCCGGGGGGTGGCGCCGCGGGCGCGGCGATCACCCGTCCGCCGGCGGCCCGCCGGACGGGAGCGAAGCATTGGCCGCACCACTCGGCGTCCTCCGCGAGTGTGGCTCCGCAGTTCGTGCAGGTCTCCATCTCCTTGGAGATATCGGTCCGACGGACCCCGTGCCTGAGCCGGCCACCGAAGGCTCCTGCCAGGCTCACCGGTAGACTTCTCCGCACGCCAGCGGCCGCCACCAGCGGCCGGGAAGGAGGTCCCGCCTGTGACCGACGTCATGGACGCCGTCATCTCGCTCTGCAAGCGCCGGGGCATCGCGTTTCCCTCCAGCGAGATCTACGGAGGCCTGCGCTCCTCCTGGGACTACGGGCCGCTCGGCGTGGAGATCCGGCGGAACCTCCGCAACGCCTGGTGGCGGTCGATGGTGCACCTCCGCGACGACGTCGTCGGGCTCGAGGCCGCGATCCTGATGTCGCCGAAGGTCTGGGAGGCGAGCGGACACGTCGCGGGCTTCTCCGATCCCCTGATCGAGTGTCTGAACTGCCACCACCGCTACCGCGAGGACCAGCTGGAAGAGCACGTCTGTCCGAACTGCGGTCACACCGACTTCAGCGAGCCGCGGCAGTTCAACCTGATGTTCAAGACCCACATGGGCCCGGTGGAGGACGACGCGAGCGTCGTCTACCTGCCGCCGGAGACGGCCCAGGGCCAGTTCGTGGACTTCCCGACCGTCCAGCAGGCGAGCCGGAAGAAGCTCCCGTTCGGCATCGCACAGATCCGCAAGTCGTTCCGCAACGAGATCACTCCCGGGAACTTCATCTTCCGCACGCGGGAGTTCGAGCAGATGGAGATGGAGTTCTTCGTGAGGCCCGGAACCGACGACGAATGGTTCCAGCGGTGGATCTCCGAGCGGATGGAGTGGGTCCTCGAGCTCGGGCTCACGAAGGAGAAGCTCCGGCTTCGCCAGCACGAGGCCAACGAGCTCGCGCACTACGCGCGAAGCGCGACCGACATCGAATACGAGTTCCCGTTCGGTTGGTCGGAGCTGGAGGGCATCCACAACCGGACCGACTTCGACCTCAGGCAGCACGCGGAGGCGAGCGGCGAGGACCTCACGTAC
>JBJMLP010000121.1:0-3352 GCA_045805245.1 Actinomycetota bacterium
CGTGAAACGACTCGAGCAGATCGCCGCGATCGAGCAGGAGGAGGACGAGCGATGAGGGACTACGCAGCCAGCTGGACGTCGCTGAAGGAGACCGACCCGCAGGTCGCCGAAGCGATCGCGAACGAGCTCAACCGGGAACGGAACACGCTGCGCCTGATCGCCTCGGAGAACTACACGAGTCCTGCGGTCCTCGCGGCGCTCGCCTCGACGATGAACAACAAATACGCGGAGGGGTATCCGGGCCGCCGCTACTACGGCGGGTGCGAGTTCGTCGACGTGACGGAGCAGCTCGCGATCGATCGAGCGAAGGAGCTCTTCGGCGCGGCCCACGCGAACGTGCAGCCCCACGCCGGCGCCTCCGCGAACCTCGCGGTATTCGGAGCCTTCCTCGAGCCGAAGTCCGACGACAAGGTCCTCGGCCTCGTGCTCGCGCACGGAGGACACCTCACCCACGGTTCGCCGGTGAACTTCTCCGGGATGTGGTTCAACTTCGTCGGATACGAGGTCGACCGCGAGACCGAGCAGCTCGACATGGACAAGATCGCGGATCTCGCGCACGAGCACCGGCCGAAGATCCTCCTCGCCGGGTTCACCGCGTATCCGCGAACGATCGACTTCGCGGCGTTCCGCCGGATCGCCGACGATGTGGGCGCGTTGTTGATGGTCGACGCGTCACACTTCATCGGGCTCGTCGCGGGCGGCGCGTATCCGAGCCCGGTCCCGCACGCCGACGTGGTCACGTTCACGACGCACAAGACCCTCCGCGGGCCCCGGGGCGCGATCATCCTCTGCCGCGAGGAGCACGCCAAGGCGATCGACAAGGCCGTGTTCCCGATGATGCAGGGCGGGCCGCTCGAGCATTGCATCGCCGCCAAGGCGGTCGCCCTCAAAGAGGCGATGGCCCCGTCGTTCAAGGAGTACGCGGAGCGCGTCGTGCGGACGTCCCGCGCGCTCGCGGAGGGCCTCGGTGACCAGGGACTGCGGATCGTCTCGGGTGGCACCGACTCCCACCTCTCGCTCGTGGATCTCCAGCCGATCGGCGTCACCGGAAAAGACGCCGAGGCGGCGTGCGACGAGGTCGGCATCGCCCTGAACAAGAACGCGATCCCCTTCGATCCGATGCCGCCGGGAACGGCCTCGGGGATCCGGGTCGGCACGCCGGGCCCGGCGACGCTCAGCATGGACGAGCCGGAGATGAAGGAGGTCGCGAGCATCGTCGGAGACGTGCTCCGGGCGAACGGCGACGACGAGGTGAAGCGCTCCGTCGCGACGCGGGTCAAGGAGCTCGTCGAGCGGTTCCCCGCCTATCCGGACAACTGAGGATCGGAGACCGGATGAACCGGTCGGAGGGAAGCTGGAGATGGTCGGCTACCTGATCGTCTTCGGCGTCAGCGCCGCGGTCGCGTGCCTGACGACCCCGCTGGTCCGGCGCCTGGCCATCCGCACGGGGTGGATCGATCATCCCTCGGACCGGAAGGTCCACCCCAAGTCGACGCCGACGGCGGGCGGCCTGGCCATCATGCTCGGCGTCCTGGCGGGCCTCGCGATCTCCCGAGCGATCCCGTCGCTGAACCCGCTGTTCAAGAGCTCCTCTGATCCCGACGCGGCTCTTCTCGCCGCGGTCACGATCGTCGCCGTCGGCGTCTGGGACGACATGCGCGGGCTCTCGGCCCTCGCGAAGCTCTCGGGACAGATCCTCGCGGCCGGTCTCCTCGTGCTCGCGGGCGTCCAGCTCCTCTACTTCTGGTTCCCGGGGCAAGGCATCCTCGTGCTGTCGCCGGATCTCGCGGTACCGCTCACCGTCCTCTGGGTCCTCGGGATGGTGAACGCGGTGAATCTGATCGACGGGCTCGACGGTCTCGCCGCGGGCATCGTCGCGATCGCGGCCGTCTCGTTCTTCGTCTACATGTAACTGTCGCCGGGCCTGTTCGCGCCTGCGTCGCCGGCGGCGCTCCTGTGCGCGATCACGGCCGGAGCTGCAGTCGGGTTCCTCCCGTGGAACTTCCACCCCGCCAAGATCTTCATGGGCGACTCCGGCGCGATGCTCCTCGGGCTCATGCTCGCGGCGGCGACGATCTCCGGCGTGGGGCGCAACCCCTATCCGCCGACCGGAGGCGACCTCGCCGCTTTCGCGATCCCGGTCGCGGTTCCGCTGTTCGTGCTCGCGATCCCGTTCCTCGACGTCACGCTCGCGGTCCTGCGGAGGATCCGGGCGCGCCGGAAGCTCTCCGCGCCCGACAAGGAGCACCTCCACCACCAGCTGATGGACGTCGGCCACAGCCAGCGCCAGGCGGTGCTGCTCCTGTATCTGTGGAGCGCGCTGATCTCCGGATGCGCGCTCGCGGTGGCGCTGATCGACGGCCGCGGAGCGGTCGCGGCGATCCTCACCGGCGCGTTCGCGATCTTCCTCCTGTCTTCGATCCCGCGGCTCCGCAAGGCTCGGGAGCGGGCGCGTCTCCGAAAGGCCGGGACGGTGGAGGGCGCCGCGGCCGTGGAGGATCCGCCCGCAGCCGCCGCGGAGAACTTCGCTGCCGATGGCGGAGCGGGCACCGCGATCGCAGAGCCGGGGTCCGAGGCCGCCGATCGCCATCTCCACGCCGTTCCGGACCCCGTCGCCGAGAAGAAGCGGGCCTGATCGTGCGAACCGCTCGGCCGGACGAGCCGGCCTACGCCGGCGGCGGCTCCTTCTCCAAGCTCCCGCTCGTTCTCGAGCCCGAGGAGCTCGCCGGCTACGACGTGGTGATCGTCGGCGCGCCGATCGACGAGACCGTCAGCTACCGGCCCGGCGCCCGCTTCGGGCCCCGCGCGATCCGTCTCGCCGACGTCAACGGCACGTATCCGCCGTACGCGCCGAACATGGACGTGGGGATCGACCCGTTCGAGATCCTCTCGATCGCCGATTACGGCGATGCTCCGATCATCCCTGCGGACCAGGAGCGCAGCCACGCCGCGATCAAGCAGGCCGTCTCGGAGATCGCGGCCACCGGCGCCGTTCCGATCGTGCTCGGTGGAGACCACTCCATCGCGCATCCCGACGTCGGGGCCGTGGCCGCGTATCACGCGCCCGAGCCCGTCGGGCTCGTCCACTTCGATGCGCACGCCGACGATGCCGAGGAGCTCTGGGGAGTCGTCCGCTCCCACGGAACCCCGATGCGCCTCCTCGTGGAGGAGGGCTCCATCAGGGGGGAGCACGTCGTGCAGGTGGGCCTCCGCGGCTATTGGCCCGGCCCCGAGGAGTTCGAGTGGGCCCGCCGGAACGGCTTCCGCTGGCACCTGATGGACGAGATCTACGACCGGGGGATCCGCGACGTGATCTCCGACGTGATCGCGGCCCTGCGCGAGCTGCCGCACG
>JBJMLP010000122.1:0-6359 GCA_045805245.1 Actinomycetota bacterium
ACGGAAATCGAGATCGCCTTGGATCCCATGCGACGCCTCGAGGAGGTATACGCCGCGGTGCCCTGGGATCCGATCGAATAGTCCGGCGAGGGTTCCGCCGGCAATGGAGGGTCGCGTCAGCGATACAGGATGCGGTGGAGTAGCGGGCGGGCGAGGAACACCAGGAGCCAGACGTACACGGCCACCTGCGGCGCGGCGAACGCGACCGGGATCGAGAGCAGGAAGATCACCGGTGGATACAGCGCTCGGACCGCATAGTAGCGACGAAGCCGCCGGTCGACGCCTTCGAGGAGTCCCCTTCGCGCCGCGTACAGCCACAGCGCGCCGAGCAGCGTTCCGACGACAGCCATGCTCGATGCGTACAGCACGACCGATGCCGTTCCGAAGTACCGGTTCAACATGGCCGACGGGAACGGGATGAACGCGACCGCCATCAGGAACAGCAGGTTGATCACCAGCGCGCCGCCGTCGAACCGGCTCATGAACCGGACCTGCCGATGGTGCCCGAGCCAGTAGATCCCGACCACCAGGAAACTCACGACGTAGCTTGCGAGGGAGTCTCCGATCCCGCGGAGGGCGTGTGCGAACGTCGCGGAGGTCGTTCCGGGCGGGACGCGGATGCTGACCACGAGGAGCGTCATCGCGATCGCGAAGACCGCGTCATTGAAGAGCGCGACGGCCTGCGGGTCGCGGTCGTACTCGATCGCATTCGACCGTCCGCCCACTGGTCCGCCGGCCTGGGCCGACCTCGCTCCCGACGTCATGTCCTCCCGGAACGGCGGTGAAGGGGGCTGCCGATCCCGGCGACGATTCTGACACCGACCGTGGCGTTCGGAGGCGCTTCGACGTGTGACACGATGCCGCTGTCGAGGTGAGGAGGGCCCATCCGGAACGACGATGAACCAGGTCGTGTTCACAACGAGGAGCCGGTGGGCGAGCGGCGCTGGCCGATGGCCCTCGCCGTCCTGGCGACCGCGGTCCTCCAGGTCATCGTGCCGCGCCGAGGCCGCATCCCGATCTGGTGGCTCTTTCCGATCCTCGAGGTCGTGCTCCTGGTCATCCTCATGGTCAGGGATCCCGGGCGGATCGACCGCCGCTCCGAGACGCTCCGCCGTCTGACGATCCTGATGATCGCCGTCATGACGCTCGCGAACACGCTCGGCGGGCTCGCGCTGACGCTCGACATCCTGCGCGGCGCATCGAACGTGACCGCGACCGTGCTCCTCGCGAGAGGAGGCGCCATCTGGGTGACGAACGTGATCGTGTTCGGCCTCTGGTACTGGGAGATCGATCGCGGCGGACCCGTGGAGCGCGCCGCGCGGTCGGGGGAACGCGCGAGCTTCGCGTTTCCGGAGGACGCGACGCCCGACCTCGTGCGACCCGGATGGATGCCGACCTTTCCCGACTATCTGTACCTGTCGTTCACCGCAGCGACGGCATTCAGCCCAACGGACACGCTCCCGATCAGAGTGTGGGCGAAGATGGCGATGATGGTGGAGTCCTCCATCTCCCTCGTCCTCGCCATCCTCGTCGTCGCGAGAGCCATCAACATCCTGCCGGGCTAGGAGCTCGATCTCACGCGCGCCATTGCGTGAGCAGGATCTCCACGCTCACCGCTCCGATCCAGGCCGGGAACAGGAGCGCGACCCAGCTCGACAACCCCATCCCGAACAGCAGGACGACCGCGAACACGAGCCCGACGATGCCGAGCCAGCGGGAGATCGCGCCGGTTCGCAGCCCGATCATTGCGGTCGTCGTCGTGAAGACGGCGGCCATCCGCATCGCGTAGACGTTCAACGCGATCGACGTGATGCGCCTGCCGAGAGCGACGGTGGCGACCGCGTGGCTGGGGGCGGAGCTCGCCGCCACGTCGGCGATCAAGCCACCGGCAACCGCCGCCGCGATGAACAGCATCCCCACGAACAGCAGGCCGCTCCCGAGGAACACCGTTGCGAAGAAACGATCCTCGCGCTCCCCGATCCGATCGCGGATCACGCCCACGAACCAGAGGAAGGCGATGCCGGCGAAGGGGACAAGACCGAGCGCCAACGCGACCGAGCTCCGCCGGCCGCTGTCCGTGAGCCAGAGGCCGGGTTGCGAAACGTCCTCGGGGACCGAGATCCGAAGCAACACGATGCACAGGATCAATAGGACCGAGAACACGATGCCGGCGACTCCGGCGGCACGGGGGGTTCGGAGTGGACTCCCGGCCGCGAGCGCGCGACCGTCTCCCGGCCCGTCAGTCACGATGGCTCCGTTCCATAGGAATCATCGGCGCATCGTCGCACGCCGGGGTCCTCGGACGGCCCCGGCCGACGACGGCGGTTCGAGGCGTCATCGATGTGTCACCATGCCTGGCCCGATGTCCCGCCCAGCGCACTACCTCTCGGAGATCACGTCCGTCGGCCGCATCGCCGGCTACACGAGCGCGGCGTGTCTCATCATCACCGGCGGCGTCTACCTGCTCTTCTCGATCGACGAGCTGACGTGCAACCCCCTGTTCGCGGCCTGCGCCCGGTACGCGCCGGGAGGCATCATCATCGCGATCGGGGCGGCGCTCATGCTCCTGTTCGGGATCGTGATGGCGGTGTTGGTGCGGCGGCGCGCCGTCTCCGAGGCCGGAACCTCCGGATACACGGTGTTCCTCTCGGCCTTGTTCATCGCCGGGATCCTCGGGCTCGTCGTGGCCATCCCCTCGTACACGTGCCCGCCTGGAACGCATCTCGACCCGCTCGCGGCGCTCTGCATCAACACGAGGACCCGGTTCGACGCGACGGGCTGGCTCTGGCTGAAATGGAGTGTGGCCCTCGCCGCGTTCGTGGTCGGCGCGACCGTGATCTGGCGTCCACGCCTCGTGCGGATCACGGCTCCGATCGCCGCGGCATCGTGGTTCGCAGGGCTCGGCTGGCTCCTCAGCGAGACCGTCGGGCGGAACGTCAAGCCCTGACGAGCTTGGCGCTTCCCCGCGGTCCATCCCTTGCTTTTCCGCACGCGGCGCTCGTAGCGGACGCGAGGAGTCCTCGAGCGCGAAATCACGGCGCGCTCACGGTGGGTAGCGGCATTGACCTCCGGCATAGGGTGGCGTGGAGGACGGCACCCCGGGTCGCGGACCGCGACGAGCCGTCCACACCGGCACTCGTCGGAAGTAAGGAGAGGCCAGATGCCCGAGACCCCGTCTTCGACGATCAATGAGGAAGAGGCACGGCAGGTCAAAGAGGCGAACGATTCCGGGCGCACGCCCGTCGTGTTCGTGCACGGCCTGTGGCTGCTCCCGAAGAGCTGGGAACGGTGGGCGGAGCTGTTCGACGGCGCAGGGTATGCGGCCTTGACGCCCGGCTGGCCGGACGATCCCGACACCGTTGCCGAGGCGAAAGAACATCCGGAGGTCCTCGCCGACAAGTCGATCGGCGAGGTCGCCGACCACTTCGAGGAGGTCATCCGGGGCCTCACCCGGAAGCCGGCGATCATCGGCCACTCGTTCGGCGGACTGCTGACGGAGATCCTCGCCGGACGTGGACTTTCGGCGGCATCCGTCGCGATCAGCCCGGCGCCGTTCCGCGGCGTGCTGCCGCTGCCGATCTCGTCGCTCCGTGCCGCGTCGCCGGTGCTCCGGAACCCGCTCAACCGGCACCGGGCGGTGCCGCTCACCTACGAGCAGTTCCGGTACGCGTTCGCGAACGCCGTCGACGAGGATCAGGCGAAGCGGCTGTACGACCAGTTCTGCGTGCCCGCGCCGGGCGAGCCGCTGTTCCAGGCGGCGGCCGCGAACCTCAACCCGTGGACGGAGGCGAAGGTCGACACGGACAACCCCGATCGCGGCCCGATGCTGATCGTCGCGGGCGGCCAGGATCACACCGTTCCGGTCTCGATCGCGAAGTCCTCCTTCAAGCACGAGGAGGACAACCCCGGCGTCACGGAGATGCAGCAGTTCGACGACCGCGGCCACGCGCTCACGATCGACGACCAATGGCAGGAGGTCGCGGAGACCGCGTTGAAGTTCGTAGGACGGTTCGTGTCCTAGCCTGACGCCGCATGGAGATCGCGCCGGGGATCCACCGCATCGGGAACGAGGGCATCGTCAACTCCTATCTCGTGGAGGAGTCCGGCGGGGTCACGCTCGTCGACGCCGGGTTCGCGGGCCTCTATCGCGATCTGCCGGGAGAGCTCGCCTCGATGGGCCGCTCCGTCGAGGAGGTCCGCGCGCTCGTGCTCACCCACGGGCACAGCGACCACATCGGCTATGCGGAGCGCCTCCGAACCGAGCGGCACGTTCCCGTTTCGGTGCACGAGGCCGACGCCGCGCTCGCCCGCGGTGAGGTTCCGAACCCGGCGAAGGGAACGGGAAAGACGAGGCTCGGTCCGTTCGGAGGCTTCCTGTGGTACTCGCTCCTCCGCGGAGGGCTGCGGACGAAGCACCTCGGAGCCGTCTCCACGTTCGGCGACGGGGCGACGCTCGATGTTCCCGGCTCGCCGCGCGTCGTCCTCACGCCGGGTCACACTCCCGGAAGCGCGGTGCTGCACTTCGCATCGAAGGAGGCGCTGCTCGTGGGCGACGCGTTCGCGACCTACGCGGTCACGACGGGGGAACGTGGTCCGCGCGTCGCGCCGTTCACGGCCGACGCCGCGGAGGCGGTCGCATCGCTCGAGAGGATCGAGGGTCTGGACGCGTCGATCCTGCTTCCGGGGCACGGCGAGCCGTTCACGGGATCACCGGCGGAGGCCGCGAAGCTCGTCCGCGAGAGCGTCTAGGCCGACTCGGGCTGTAGGCTGAGAACTCGTCTCCGAAGGAGGAGCAGCCATGGACAAGGTCGTGCACTTCGAGATCCCCGTCGACGACCGCGAGCGCGCGAAGTCTTTCTACGGCTCGGTCTTCGAGTGGAACCTGATGGACTCCGACATGGGCGGCGGACAGGTCTACACGACCGCGCAGACGTCGAACATCGACGACAACATGCGGCCGACGGAGGCTGGAGCGATCAACGGCGGCATCATGGACCGCAACCCCGGCATCAGCGCACCGGTCATCACGATCCAGGTCGCCTCGATCGACGACGCGCTCAAGAAGGTGGAGGCGAGCGGGGGCAGCACGATCACTCCGCGGACGGAGATCCCGAACATGGGCGCCTTCGGCTACTTCAAGGACAGCGAGGGCAACGTCATGGGCCTCTGGGAGACGGTCGGCTAAGGAACCCTGGCCGCGCGTCGCGTAGATTCGCGCCGTGCCCTCCAAGAGCGAAGTCATCGAGATCGCGGGCCGCGAGGTCGTGATCTCCAACCCGGACAAGGTCTTCTTCCCGAAGGCCGGCTACACGAAGATCGACCTCGTCCGCTACTACCTCTCCGTCGCCGAGGGCGCCGTCCGGGGCGTCGACGGAAGGCCGATGGCGCTGAAACGCTTCGTCAACGGTGCGGACGAGGCTCCGTTCTTCCAGAAGCGCGCCCCGAAGTCCCGGCCGGAATGGATCGAGACCGTCACGCTGAGCTTTCCGTCCGGCCGCACCGCCGACGAGATCGTCGTGCGCGACGCGGCGCAGCTCGCCTGGATCCTCAACCTCGGATGCATCGATCTCAATCCGCATCCGGTGCGGGCCGACGATCTCGACCATCCCGACGAGCTCCGCGTGGACCTCGACCCGATCCCCGGCGTGCCCTGGGAGCACGTCCTCGAGGTCGCGCTGACGACGCGAGACGCGCTCGTGGATCTCGGCCTCACCGGCTGGCCGAAGACCTCCGGCTCACGCGGCTTCCACGTGTACGCACGGATCGAGCGCCACTGGACCTTCCCCGAGGTGCGCCGGGCGGCCGTCGCGCTCGCGCGCGAGGTGGAGCGCCGCGTTCCCGACATCGCCACCAGCAAGTGGTGGAAGGAGGAGCGCCACGGCGTCTTCCTCGACTACAACCAGAACGCGAAGGACCGCACGGTCGCGTCCGCGTACTCGGTGCGGCCGACGCCCGATGCGCGAGTCTCGACTCCTCTGGAGTGGGACGAGGTGGAGGGCTGCGACCCCGCCGCGTTCACGATCGAGACGGTTCCACAGCGCTTCGCCGAGAAGGGTGATCCGTCGGAGGGGATGGACGAGGCCGTCGGCTCGCTCGACGCCCTCCTCGAGCTCGCCGAGCAGCACGAGACCGCCGGCTTCGCCGATGCTCCGTGGCCACCGCAGTACGCGAAACAGGAGAAGGAGCCTCCGCGAGTACAGCCGTCGAAACGGCGGATGCTCGGCCCCTCCGACGCGACGGGCCTCGTTCCCGCCCCCGCCCCCGGGAAACGGACCGGCCCGACCGGTCGCAGGCGAACGACGAAGCCGCTGATCGAGATCGCGCGCGCGGAGACCGAGGAGGAGGCGAAACGGGGACTC
>JBJMLP010000123.1:0-6434 GCA_045805245.1 Actinomycetota bacterium
ACACTAATAAACTACAACAACCACTACCGATCAAGAACATCGTAGCCGGTTCCCTGCACGCCGATCACGATCCGGTCGCCGGACTTCTCCGCGAGCGTTCCCTCGAGGAACGAGATCATCGAGCGCCCGCTCGCTCCGCCGCCGCCCGCATCGTCGCCTGCAGGCAATGACAGACGGCGACCGCGACCGCATCGGCCGCGTCTGGCTGGCGAGGAACGGCGCCGAGACGGTGGAGCCGCTCGAGCGAGGAGCGGACCTGCTCTTTGCTCGCGTCGCCCGCGCCCGTGATCGCCATCTTCACCTCGAGCGGTGCGTACTCCTGCACCGGAAGCCCGGCCTCGGACGCCGCGAGCAGGACGACGCCGCTCGCTCGCGCGACGGAGAAGGCACTGGTCGTGTTCCTCCCCCACATCAGCCGCTCGACGGCCACCGCGGCCGGACGATGTTCGGTGATCGCGCTCCGCACCGCGTCGTGGACGAGCCGGAGCCGCCCGGCCTCGTGGAGGTCGGTCGGGGTGCGCACCGTCGAGGACCACGTGAGCGTCGTCGTTCCACTCCGGACGTCGACCGCCGCGAGCCCGGCGGTCCCGATCCCCGGATCGACTCCGAGCACACAGCCCTCGAACACCTGTTCAGTCTAGGAGGGGGGGCCCACCCGGGCAAACATGCGCGGAAAAGGAGCCGGAACGAAGAAAGCGGGGCCCTGGGGCCCCGCTTTCCCATCCGGGGGGAGGTGGTGTTCCGCTTGCCCGGACGCTTCGTCGACCGGCACGGCGCGCCGTTCCCACCCGCTGGAAGTATCGGCGGGAGCACCCGTGCGGGGGCATCGGTCCTGCGGCTGAAATCGGAACCGGACGCGGTGAGCATCCTCGGGCCGGAGGACGTACACCCGCCCGGCCGTCCGGCGGGCCATTCGGTCCGCCTCATCCAACCTCGGCGAGCACCTCTTCGGGGATGTCGAAGTTCGCGTAGACGTCCTGGACGTCGTCGAGGTCCTCGAGCGCATCGATCAGATTGAGGACGCTTCGAGCCTGGGAGCCCTCCACAGCGATCGTCGCGTTCGGCACCATCGTGAGCCCCGCGGAAGATGGCTCGATCCCGGCCTCCGTCAACGCCGAGCGGACGGCTCGGAAGGCTCCCGGGTCGGTCGTGATCTCCCACGAGGTCTCGCCGCCCGAGAGGTCGTCCGCCCCGGCTTCGAGAGCGATCTCGAGCATCCGGTCCTCGTCGGGAGCGCCGTCCTTCTCGACGAGGATCACCCCCCTGCGCGTGAACATCCAGCCGGTGCTGCCCGGATCACCGAGATTGCCGCCCAGCCGGGAGAACGTGTGCTTGATCTCCTGGCCGGTGCGATTCCGGTTGTCGGTCAACGCGTCCACGACGAGCGCGACGCCGCCCGGGCCGTAGCCCTCGTAGGTGACCTCCTCGTATCGAGCACCCTCCAACGCCCCCGAGCCGCGCTTGATCGCCCGGTCGATGTTGTCGTTCGGCACCGAGAAATCGCGCGCCTTCTCGACCGCCGACGCGAGCGTCATGTTCCCCTCGACGTTCCCGCCGCCCTCACGCGCGGCAACCTCGACGGCGCGCAGGAGCTTCGAGTACATGCTGGCGCGCTTCTGATCGGTCGCGCCCTTCTTCCGCTTAATCGAGCTCCACTTGGAATGGCCCGACATCAGCCGAGCTCCAGCAGCCGTGCGTGAAGCGCCGGATCGCCGACGAGCTCGGGGTGGAAGGAGGCGACGAGCACGTTCGACTGCACGAGAACGACCGGTCGGTGTTCGTGCTCGCCGAGGACGGTCACCGCGGAACCCACCGACTCCACGATCGGCGCGCGGATGAACACCGCGCGGACGTTGCCCGTTCCACGGACGTCGACGTCGGCCTCGAAGGACTCCGTCTGCCGCCCGTAGGCGTTGCGGCGCACGGAGATGTCGATCGCACCGAAGAGCCCTTCCTCGTCGTCGACGCGCGTCGCGAGGACGATCATCCCCGCACACGTGCCGAGCACGGGCATCCCGGAGGTGACGCGGTCGCGGATCGGATCGACGAGCTCGGCGGAACGGGCGAGCTTCGCCATCGTCGTCGACTCTCCACCCGGGATGGCGAGGCAGTCGACCTCGGCGAGCTCCTCGGGTGTCCGCACCTCTCGCACCGCGACGCCGAGGTCGCGGAACGCGGCCGCGTGCTCGCGGAAGTCTCCCTGGAGGGCGAGGACGCCGGCCTTCATCTACCAGCCGCGGACCTGGAGAAGGTCCTCCTCGCCGAGCTCCTTCATGTCGATCCCCGTCATCGGCTCGCCGAGCCCACGCGAGACCTTCGCGAGGAGATCGGGGTCGTTGAAATGCGTGGTCGCCTCCACGATCGCCCGAGCGCGGGGCGCGGGATCCTCGGACTTGAAGATGCCGGAACCGACGAAGACTCCGTCGACGCCGAGCTGCATCATGAGCGCCGCGTCGGAGGGCGTCGCGAGCCCGCCGGCGGCGAAGTTGACGACCGGAAGCCGTCCGGTCGAAGCGACGTCGCGCACGAGCTCGAGCGATGCTCCGAGGTCCTTCGCCGCGCTGCCGAGCTGCTCGGACCGAAGCACGGTGAGCGCGGACATCTCCTTCAACATCGTGCGCTGGTGGCGCACGGCCTCCACGACGTTGCCCGTTCCGGCCTCGCCCTTCGTCCGGATCATGGCCGCGCCCTCGGCGATCCTGCGGAGCGCCTCGCCCAGGTTCCGCGCGCCGCAGACGAAGGGAACCGTGAAGGCCCACTTGTCGATGTGGTGCTCCTCGTCGGCCGGGGTGAGCACCTCGCTCTCGTCGATGTAGTCGACGCCGAGCGCCTGAAGCACCTGCGCCTCCACGAAGTGCCCGATCCGCGCCTTCGCCATGACCGGGATCGTGACGGCGTCGATGATCTCCTGGACCTTGGTCGGGTCCGCCATGCGCGCCACGCCGCCCTCGGCGCGGATGTCCGCGGGAACGCGCTCGAGCGCCATGACGGCGACCGCGCCGGCGTCCTCGGCGATCTTCGCTTGGTCGGCGGTCGTGACGTCCATGATGACGCCGCCCTTCAACATCTCCGCCAGCCCGGACTTGACTCGGAACGTTCCGGTGTCGCGCTCCACCGTGGATCCCTCCTCGAGGCTCATCGCCGCAAGTCTACCGCCGGGACCTGCGTGTCTCCCGGCACGATCAGGTCGAGACCGCGATCCCGGCCGGAACGAGCTCCACCCAGGTGTTGCCGGGTTGGAGCGGGATCTCGTCGCCGGACCGGTCCTCGAAGGTGGTGAGATCGGAGACCTTCGGGCGTTTCCACGTCCCCTGGATGCAGTGGCCGTTCCGGCAGACGTAGGCCTTGCCGCTCCCGGTCGGAACGACCTCCGGAGAGACGACGCCGTTCACGTCGCTCACCGGGCCCTGCTTGGTCTGCACGACCTGGACGACCACGTTCTTCGCCGAGACCTGGTCGCCGTTCTCCAGGGTGTGCGCCACCGTTCCGTGGGAGCGGAGCCACTTGCCGCCCTGCCACCTCCAATAGACGTCGGAGTAGCCGGAGAACGGGATGTGGAGCGTCTTCGCGCGCTTCGCGCCGTCCGGAAGCGAGTGGTCGTAGGTGAAGACCGGCTCCGGCGGCCCCTCCTTCGATCCGGCCGTCGTGCGCAGCGCTTCGGTGCTCGTGTAGAGGTTGTGCGGGGGCAACCGGTTCGGATCGCGCTCGTAGGCCTTCGGCGCCTTCGGGAGGCTCTCGTCGACGATCGGAGCCGCATCGATCGCCTTCACGACGAGGTTGGCGCCGCCCGCGTATCCGAAGATCGGCTTGCCGTATTGGGCGAGCACGCCGATGTCGGTGATCCGTCCGCTCCGGACCGGGCCGACGCGGTGGCTCTCCTGACATTGGAAGACCGCGATGAAGCGGGTGATGCCGGCTTCGACCGGCTCCTCGTAGACGATGTCGGCGGAATCGAGCCCGGCCTGTGGCCGCGCGGCGGGAAGGTTCTCCACCTTGACCGCGAGCGCGGGGCGGTCCGGAACCTTGCCGCCGGGCGCCGCGTCCCCCGTGAGCGGACACATTGGCGGGTCGTTGTGGACGACGTTGTCGATGACGTTCCGGATGACGGCGGGCGCGTTCCCGGTGGCATACAGGAACGCGGTGGTCCCACCGAGCACGACGACGACCGTCGATGCGAGCGCCACCCATCTGGTGCGTCGCCTCATCGCCAAGGAACGGAACCTCCGGGATCGGGGAAGGTCGGGCTATGCGGGGGCTTCTCGGGCGCTCGAGCGTCCGGTCGCCCGGTCGGAGCGGACCTCCGCTCACGGCCGGGGCGTGATGCTACCGCCGGGTGGGGGGTGCCTCAATCACCTCGGGGCGGCTTTCGCCCGATCTTCACGAGGTTCACATCTCCTGCAGGCGGCGGATCCGGTCCGCGAGCGGCGGGTGCGTGGAGAACAGCCGTTCGAGACGCGAGGTGTCGTCTCCGGGGACCCGGGACGGCTGGGAGAGCCACAGGTGGGCGGTCGCGTTGTTCGCGGAGCGCATCGCGGTCGGGCTCTGCGAGATCTTCTCGAGCGCGGAGATCAGGCCCGGCGGGTACCTCGTCAGCATGGCGCCCTGCGCGTCGGCCAGATACTCACGCTCCCGGGAGACCGCGAACTTGATGATCTGTCCGAAGAGCGGCGCGAGGATGAGGAGGACGAAGCCGATCGCGAGACCGATCGCGCCGGCCGCTCCTCCACCGGAGTCGCTCGACGAGCGCCGTCCGGCGAACCCACCCCACCAGAACCAGCGGAGGAAGAACTCCGAGATCAGCACGACCGCGCCCACGAGCGTCGCGACGATCGTGCCGAACAGGATGTCCCGGTCGACCACGTGCGACATCTCGTGGGCGACCACGCCCTCGAGCTCGACCCGGTTCATCATGTCGAGCAGCCCCTGCGTGACGGCGATCGATGAGTGCTCGGGATCCCGGCCGGTCGCGAACGCGTTCGGAGCCTGCTCCGGCACGATGTAGACGCGGGGCTTGGGGATGCCCGCCGCGAGCGAGATGCCCTCCACGACGTTGTGCAGACGCGGCTCCTGCTCCGGCGTCACCTCCCGCGCGCGTGTCGAAGCGAGCACGAGGCGGTCGCCGTACCGATAGGACCCGATCGACAGGCCGGCAGCGATCACGACCGCGACGATCAGTCCGACGATCCCGGAGGAGGACAGGTACCCGAGCCCGAAACCGACGGCGCCGAGGAGGAGGATCGCGCCAGCGATGAGCAGGATCGAGCGGCGCTTGTTCTGCGCGATCGCCTCGTACACGGGAGGCTAGAGCTCGACCTGGACGGGACCGCGCTCCGGCTCGTCGACCTCGAAGAACGAGCGCGTTCGGAAGCCGAAGACGTTCGCGACGACGTTCGACGGGACCGATTGGATCGCGGTGTTCAGCCGCAGCACCTCGTCGTTGTAGAACTGCCGGGAGTACGCGATCTTCGACTCCGTCGCCGTGAGCTCCTCCTGGAGCGCGAGGAAGTTCTGGTTCGCCTTCAGCTCCGGATAGCTCTCCGCGACCGCAAGCAGCTGGCGGAGGCCGCGCGTGAGCTCGTTCTCGGCGTTCGCCTGAGACTCCACGGAGGAGGCTTCCATGCCCCGGGTCCGCGCCCGCGTGACCTCCTCGAAGACCTCGCGCTCGTGAGCCGCGTAGCCCTTGACCGCCTCGACGAGGTTCGGGATCAGGTCGTAGCGGCGGCGGAGCTGCACGTCGATCTGCGACCAGGCGTTGTCCACGCGGTTCCTGGTGCGGACGAGCCGGTTGAAGGCGAAGACCGCGTACAGAACGGCCGCAAGGAGGAGCCCGAGGACGATCCAGAGCCCGAGCACGGCCTCATGGTAGCAACGCGCCTCCGCGCCGCCGGAGCGCCGTCTCATAGATCTCCAGGAGGCGGTCCGTCACCTTCGTCCACGAGAGCGTAGCCGCCTTTTCCCGGCCCGCGGCCGCGAGCCGGGCGCCGAGGTCTCCGTCCTCGAGGATGCGCGCTGCGGCGCGCGCGAGCGCCGGCGGATCACCGGGCGGAACGAGCAGTCCGTTGACGCCGTCGGTCACGAGCTCGCCGAACCCCGGGATGTCCGTCGCGACGACCGGGACGCCCGCCGCCATCGCCTCGGCCAAGATCATCCCGAAGCTCTCTCCGCCTCGGTTCGGAGCCATGAAGAGGTCCGCGGCGCTCGCGTAGGTCGCCCACCCGGCAGGTTCCTGCGTGCCCAGCAGGAGCACCCGACGCCGAAGCGTCTCGGGAAGCTCCTCGACGGCGCGCCGATCGCGACCGCGTCCGACGACCGCCAGCCGAAGATCCGGGAACCGGCCTGCCAGCAGCGAGAACGCACGCACGGCGTCGGGGAATCCCTTGCGTGGGTGCAGCCGACCGACGAACAACATCACCCGCCCCGGCGGAAGGTCCGCG
>JBJMLP010000124.1:0-4200 GCA_045805245.1 Actinomycetota bacterium
ACGACGTCATCCGTCTCGGGCAGGGCGACGACTTCGCGTCCGCCGACGACGGATCCGACGTCGTTCGGGGTCAGCAGGACGACGACGACGTCTGCGGCAACGACCAGAACGACAGGATCTACGGAGGCCAGGGCGACGACCTCCTGGGCGCGGCGAGTCAGTGCGTCCTCGGTTCGGACGGCGATGCGAGTCCCGGCGCGAACAACGAGGGCGAGACCGGGAACGACTTCCTCAAGTCCCGCGACAACGTTTCCGGAAACGACACGGTCGACGGCGGCGAGAACACCGACACGTGCCGCATCGACGCGGGAGACACCGTCTCGAACTGCGAGTTGTAGACCCGTTCAGTCCACGGCCGCGATCTCCACCTCGTCGCGCGCCTGTGCGCGGATCGCCACGTAGACGCCGAGGAGGATGAAGGCCCCGCCGACGATCGACGCGGCGGGCGGCTGCTCGTTGAGGAACACCATCGCCAGGAGGATCGCCCCAACCGGCTCGGCCATGATCGCGATCGCGACGACGGCCGCCTCGAGATGGCCGAGGAGGTAGTTGAAGACCGTGTGACCCGCGATCTGTGGCCCGATCGTGAGGAGCACGAACATCCACCACGTCTTCGCGTCGAAGCCGGTGAGCGCCGAACCCGTCGCGACCGCCGCGGCGAGCAGCACGACGGCGCAGACCGTGTACACGATCGAGACATAGGTGAGGACCGACATCTCGCGGCGCACCTCCCGCCCGGCCACGAAGTACGCGGCCGAGAACACCGCGCCGGCAAGTGCCAGCCCGTCACCGAGGAGCTCCCGCGACGACGAGCCCACGTCGCCGCCGAACACGACGAGCGTTCCGACGAACGCGAGCGCGACCCCACCGAGCGCGGCCCGTTGCACCCCTTCGCCGTAGAACTTTCCCATCAGCCCGATCCAGATCGGCTGCGTGACGACGAGGACGCTGCTCGCGGCGACCGTCGTGTAGGAGAGTGAGTCGATCCACGTCGCGAAGTGTGCCGCGAGGAAGAGCCCGGAGAGCACGCCGGCCGCGATCTGCTTGCGACGGAGCGATCGGATCTCCTCGCCGTGGCGTGCGAACGCGAGCGGAACGAGGATCACCGCCGCCATCGCGTTCCGGTAGAAGGCGATCGTCAGCGATGGCGCGTTCGCCTCCCGGATCAGCACCGCTGAGAACGAGATCGCCACGACACCGAGCACGAGGAGACCGAGATGCCGCGCCGACACGGAGCCCATTATGGTGAGCCGGTGACGGGCGTGACGGTCTTCGGCGCGGGCGCCATGGGCACGGCGTTCGCGATGCACGCGGCACGCCGGGGCCTCAAGACCTCCCTCTGGGCGAACGAGTTCGACTCCCGCGCGCTGGCGTCCATCCGGCGCGACGGGCGTCACCCGCTCCTCACCGAGCACGTTCCCGCCGAGCTGCGGGTCTTCTCTCCCGACGAGCTCGCGGACGCGGCCGACGGGTGCGAGATCGCCGTCCTCGCGGCGAACTCCCACGGCGCGCGCTCCCTGGCCCGGATGATCGTGGACGTGGTGGGAAGCGGGACGGCCGTCATCTCCGTTGCCAAGGGGCTGGAGACCTCGACGGGCAAACGGATCTCCGAGGTGTACGCGGAGGAGCTCCCGGATGCGACCCTCATCGGCATCGGCGGCCCGTGCCTCGCGACAGAGCTCGCGGAGGGACTTCCCTGCGCGGCCGTCTGGGCCTCCGCCTCCGTCGACGAAGCGCGCGGCGCGGGCGCTCCGTTCGAGCACACGACGTATCAGATCAGCTACACCGACGACCTCGCCGGCGTGGAGTACTGCTCGATGATGAAGAACGTCGCCGCGATCGGGCTCGGCATGCTCGACGGCATCGGAAAGCCCACAGGCGAGGACTTCAAGAACGCCAAGGCGGCGCTCTTCACGAAGGCCGCGCAGGAACTCGCGACGCTCGTCATCACGGTGGGCGGCCGGGTGGAGACGGCGCTGGGGCTCGCTGGCCTCGGCGACGCGCTGGTGACCTCGCTCGGCGGACGGAACCGGCTGTACGGCGAGCTCGTCGGGGCCGGAAATCCGCCCGAAGCGACCCTCAAGGAGATGGAGGCTCGCGGCATGACGGTCGAGGGCGTCGACTCCACCCGCGACGTGCGACGGCTCGCCGGCGAGTTCTTCCTTGATCTTCCGTACCATCTGGCCATTCACCGGGTGCTCTTCGAGGGCGCCGACCCACGAGACGTCCTGGAGGTGCTCCGATGAGCTCTGCGGAACAGGCGCGGCCGGACCGGAACCTCGCGCTCGAGCTCGTCCGCGTGACCGAGGCCGCGGCGCTCGCGGCCGGACGATGGGTCGGACGCGGCGACAAGGAGGCCGCCGACGGCGCGGCCGTCGACGCGATGCGACTGATGATCGACTCGGTCTCGATGCGCGGCACGGTCGTGATCGGCGAGGGCGAGAAGGACCGGGCGCCGATGCTCTACAACGGAGAGGTCGTCGGTAACGGCGACGGGCCCGGCGTCGACGTCGCGGTCGACCCGATCGACGGCACAAGGCTCACCGCCATCGGACAGCCGAACGCGCTCGCGGTGATCGCGCTTTCCGGCGAGGGAACGATGTTCTTTCCCGGCGCGGCGGTCTACATGGAGAAGGTCGCGACCGGAGCGGAGGCGGCCGACGCGATCGACATCACCCTCTCCCCCGCGGAGAACGTTCGGCGTGTCGCCGAGGCCAAGAGCATGCGGCCCGAGGAGATCTCCGTGACGATCCTCGACCGCGACCGGCACGGGGAGATCATCGCCTCCGTCCGGAGCGTCGGCGCGCGCGTGTTCCTCATCACCGACGGGGACGTGGCGGGAGCGATCGCGGCGGCGTCCACCCGGCGGAGCGGCATCGATCTGTTGTTCGGCATCGGAGGGACGCCGGAGGGCGTGATCGCGGCGGCGGCGTTGAAGTGCCTCGGCGGAGCGATGCAGGGGCGCCTGTATCCGAGGAACGACGAGGAGCGATCGTCGCTCGAGAAGGATGGCTACGACATCTCGCGCGTGCTCACGACCGACGACCTGGTCGAGGGCAACGACGTATTCTTCGCCGCGACCGGCATCACGGACGGCGCGTTGCTCAAGGGCGTGAAGTACTGGCCCGACGGAGCGACGACGTATTCGATGGTGATGCGCTCACGCAGCGGAACGGTCCGGATCGTCGAGGCGGAGCACGAGTTTTCGAAGCTCGAGCGTTTCTCCCGGGTTCCGTACCGCCGATAGCCGGCACGACCTGCGTCTCCGGGCGATCATGCCCTTCGCAGCACGATGTTCACGCTAGTGTTGCGCGCGCAGGTGTGAGAGGGGTGGACGAAAGGTGAACGTTTCGGGATCGGATGCTGGGCTGCGGACCCAGCCCGCGCCGTCGCCGGTACGGCCCTCGACGGGGACGGCTCGATGGCCGCGCATCCTCCTGATCGTGCTCTCGGCGACCGTTCTGGCCGCCGGAGGTCTCACCGCGGGGGTGTTCCTCGGCATCCACAGTGAACGGGACCGCTGGCAGCCCCTCTATTAACTGGCGGTCCACAACGCCGCGCACTGGAAGGCGGACTCGGCGCGTTGGCAGCAGCGCAGCCGGCACGCCCAGGATCAGCTCTCGAGCCTGCAGTCGGACGTCTCCTCGGCCGTCGGAACGCTCGATGCGCCGCACTTCGTGCTCTGGAACAGCTGCGGCTCCGAGGGACCGGACGCCGGCTGTCCGCTCGTGCCGGGCCGGGAGTACATCGGGGGCGTACCCGACACCTTCACCTACGACCTGTCGTTCCACTCCACGGTGCCCGTGACGGTGTGGATCCTCGACTCCGATCAGTTCATCTGTCGCGAGACCGGAGCCTGTCCGGTCAACGGGTTGGTATGGCGGGACCGGACGAGCCTCGATGCCGTGTTCCACGGAGCGGAGGGCTGCGCCGGCTACATCGCGGTCTGGGAGTCCTCGCAGGCGGGAACGCTCTATCCGAACGTGGCGGTCACGCGACACCCGGCGCCTGCGCCGACGGGCGTCTGCGCCTCCTAGAGATCGCCGCGCTTCCGCAGCGCGAAAGGCACGAGTGCTCCGGCGACGGCGGCCGACGCGAGTGCCGCGCGGTGCTCGGTCGCCCAGGCCTGCACGCTCCGACGATGAGACTCGTCCGCGAACCTTCCGCGCGCTCCGCGGTCCCCGGGCCCCGGTGCCCACA
>JBJMLP010000125.1:0-12622 GCA_045805245.1 Actinomycetota bacterium
AAACACTAACACTACAAGACGATCTACCAAAATGACCACGAGCTCATCTTCCGCCGGTTCGAGCGCGGCGACACGACCGCGGTCGGAACGGGCATCGGGTTGTCGCTCGTCGCGACGTTCGCGGAGATGCACGGCGGACGCGCCTGGGTGGAGGAGCGGCCCGGTGGTGGAGCGTCGTTCCGTGTCGCGCTCCCTCGCGGGGAGGCGGCTCTCGGGCGGAAAGACGAAGGAGTGCCGACGGCGCTCGTCGAGCGGATCGGGTGACGGCTCGGGCTCAGTGACCGCCGCAGGCGCACGCGCCGCCGCAGGCGCATCCGCCCGCGGACGGAGCGCTTCCCGGGCTGCCCGCCGTGAAGAAGGAGAACCGCCGGTTCACGCGTTCGCTTCCGCACGAAGGGCACGCGACAACGGTGTCCACCGTCGCCGTCATGGAGCGCTCCTGCTCGAAGAGGTGCTCGCACCGCATGCACACGTATTCGTAGGTCGCCATCGCAAACAGGATACGACCCGCCGACGACGTCTAGCTCCGCTCGCGGAAGGCCCGGATCTCCGCGCGGTGTTCGTCGTAATGCTCCGCGGTCTCCTCGGAGAAGAAGCGTGCGGCCTCATCGCTCGCGCCCGGGAGCGCGCTCCACACCGATCGGACGCGGTTGCGGGCCGCCTCCGCGGCGCGCAGGACGTCCTCGAAGCTCATGGGACGGGACTCGTCGATCATCTCCTGGCTGACGCGGTCCCAATGCTCGTCCGGAGCGTCGTCGAAGGGATCGGTGAAGGGGTGGCTGCCCGTCCTCTCGAGACGATCCGCGGAGAACCGAGCCCAGCCACCGCAGTGGGCGACGAGATCCTTCACCGACCACCCGGGAACGACACCCTCGACGTTCCGTCGCTCGGACGGAACCGCCTCGATCTCCCCGAGGAGGGCCTTCCAGCTCTCGGCCTCTCGCGCTGCCAGCTCTTCGCGTCTGTCCACGGCGGCACCGTATCTCACCCGGCGGTAGGGTCGGAAGCGTGGAGGAAGCTCGAGGACCGCTCGTCGACGCGACCTGGCTGGAACGGAACCTCGGCGATCCGAACCTCGTCGTCGCCGACGTGCGGTGGCGTCCGGACGGAAGCGCCGCGCGCGCCTTCGAGGAAGGCCACATCCTCGGAGCGGTGCTCGTCGACGTGGACCGGGATCTCACGGCGCCCCCGTACGAAGGGCCCGGCCGGCATCCGCTCCCGCCGCCGGACGTGTTCGCGGAACGCATGAGCTCGCTCGGCATCCGCGACGCCGACACGGTCGTCGCCTACGACGACGCGAGCTCCTCCCATGCCGCGCGCCTGTGGTGGATGCTCCGCGTCACCGGACATCGCGCCTTCGTCCTCGACGGAGGTCTGACCGCGTGGCCCGGCCACCGCGTGAAGGGTCCGCCGGTCGAACGCAATCGCACCGCGTTCCTCGCGCGTCCGTGGCCGCGCGATCGCATCGCCACCGCGGAGGAGGTGCAGACGTTGCTCGACCGCGGCGGAACGGTTCTCGATGCCCGCGCGCCGGAGCGCTACCGGGCGGAGCAGGAGCCGATCGACAACGTCGCCGGTCACATCCCCGGCGCTCGCAACGCGCCGTTCGCGGAGAACGTCGAGGCGGTGACCCAGCGGTTCCGCTCCGCCGACGAGCTCCGCGCGACGTTCGCTTCGCTCGGAGCGGAGCACGCCGACACGATCGTGTACTGCGGTTCCGGTCTGACCGCGTGCCAGCTCGTCCTCTCGATGGAGCACGCGGGACTGGCCGCCCCTCGTCTGTACGAAGGGTCGTGGTCGGACTGGATCGCCGATGAGCGGCGTGCCGTCGCGACCGGTCCGGACCCGCGCTGACGGATCGCGCGTTCAGCCTCCCGAGGTCGCGAGCGGCTCGACGGTCCAGTCGCGGATCTCCGATCCGCGGAGGAGATGGCGGTCGGTCTGACCTGAGAAGTAGAAGACGAAGTCGTTCGCCGGATACGTCTGCTGGAAGCAGTCGAAGGCGATGCCGTTCCGGCTGAAGCTGACGCCGCGGATCCGCGCGATCGCCTGGCCGGGGGAGAGGCCGAGAAGCTCTCGCTCCGAGCGGCTCGGCGACGTGACCTGGAGGAACTGCTCCTCGTAGTCGTCGACGAGGTCGTAACGCTCGGCGAGCATGCGGTACAGGGAGCCTCCGCTCCGAAGGTCCTGGTCGTCGATCGACGGAGCCAGATGGACGGGGATGATCGCTTCCTCCACGATCATCGGCCGCCGCCCGATGCGACGGAGCCGGGAGATCTGCCACACCGGCTGCTTCCGGGAGGTGCCGAGCGCCTCCGCTACGGAGGAGCTCGCGATGCCCTGCGTCACGCCGAGGAGCCGCGTCTCCACCGAGCCGCCGCTGCGACCGGCTGTGAGCGTCGAAAGGAGGCCACCGCTTCGGCCGGGCTCGCTCAGGATGCGGCCGCCGGTGACGAACGTTCCGACGCCCTGATGGCGCTCCACGCGGCCGGCGCGCTCCAGTTCGTCGAGCGCGCGCCGCACGGAGATGAGGCTCACGCCGGCCATGCGGCCGATCTCCTTTCCGCTCGGGAGGAGGTCGCCCGGCTCGAGCTCCTGTTCGGCGATCAACCGCTCCACGAGATCGATCACCTGCTCGTAGCGGAGCTTCGCGCGCCCCTGCCGCGCGCCGTCGCGCGGGATGTCGCGCACAGCCCGGGACCGCGTCGGCGTCATGCCGGATCTCCCGTCAGCTCGGACCGCGCCTCTCGGAGGGTCTCCGCTGCGGCTGCAAGCGTCAGCTCCACGTCCTCGTCCGTGTGGGCGGTGGAGATGAACAGGTTCTCGAACTGCCCCGGATGGAACAGCACGCCGCGCTGCAGCATCCCGCGCCAGAACACGGTGAAGCGGTCGGGTCGCGCGTGGCGCTCCGCGTCGCGGTAGTTGCGGATCTCGCGGTCGGTGAACCACGTCTGGAAGAGGGGTCCGATACCGACGCTCCGCGCCGGGATCTCGAGCTCCGCGATCAGGTCGTTCATCCCGTCGCGCAAACGCTGCCCCACCTCGAACAACCGCGGATACACGCCGGACCCGCCGAGCTCCTCGAGCGCCGCGACCACCGCCGCCGCGGCGATCGCGTTGGAGCTGTAGGTCCCGGAATGGGAGTACCGACCGTCCGCGACGAGCTCCATCACCTCGCGGGAGCCGCCGACCGCGGCCACCGGAAAGCCACCGCCGAGCGCCTTCGCCATCGTCGTGATGTCGGGCGTTACGCCGAAGAGCTCCTGGCCTCCGCCGCGAGCGAGCCGGAAGCCCGTGATCACCTCGTCGAAGATCAAGAGGCTCCCGGACGCCACCGTCAGCTCGCGGAGCAGGTCGAGATATCCCGGCTCCGGAAGGATGCATCCGGTGTTGAGCATCACCGGCTCCGTGATGATCGCGGCGATGTCGTCGCCTTGGTCGCGCATCACGCGCTCCACCGCCTCGGCGTCGTTCCACTGGAGGACGACGAGCGAATCTCCGATCTCGTCGAGGAGGCCTGTCCCTGCGGGAACCGTGAGCGGAGCGTCGTCCGGGCCGGCCTTCGCGAGGTCGGGATGGTTGCTCCAATAGACCGTGTCGAGCCAGCCGTGATACATCCCCTCGAAGCGCAGGATCTTCCGCCGTCCCGTGAACGCTCGGGCGAGCCGGACGGCGGTGCCGACCGCCTCGGAGCCGGAGTTCGAGAAGCGGACCATGTCCACCCCGGGGACGGCGTCGACGACCGCGCGGGCTGCCGACGCCTCGAGATCCGTCGGCAGACCGAACACGGTTCCGGAGTCCTCGATCGCGCGAACGACGGCCTCCGTCACGGTGGGGGGGCGGTGTCCGAGGAGCATCGGGCCGAGCCCGAGGAGATAGTCGACGTACTCGTGGCCGTCGAGATCGGCGATCCGGGAGCCCTTTCCGCCGGTCACGAACGGCGGATAGGGAACCCATCCCGCTCGCGTTCCGCGCGCGCTGCTGCCTACGCCGCCGGGGAGCGTCTCGGACGACTCCGTCCACCGTTCGAGAGACCGCGGCATCTCCGCGCGGAACCACGCGTCGAACGCCTGCTGCGAGACCCGCTCGGCCGCCTCCATCGGCGCCGAGCATACAGGACATACTGTGTATGGTCGGTCGGGTCCTTGCCGTCCGCCATACTGGTCCGTCATGCGGGCCGATCTCCGCTCCGACACGACCACCCGGCCGACGCGCGAGATGCGCCGCGCGATGGCGGACGCCGAGGTGGGCGACGCGGAATACGACGACGATCCGACCGTCCTTCGTCTCCAGGAGCGGGCCGCGGAGATCACCGGCAAGGAAGCCGCGATCTATCTCGTCACCGGCACGATGTGCAACCAGATCGCTCTCCATCTGTTCGCGCGACCGGGTTTCTTCGTGGTGTGCTCGCGGAACTCCCACGTCGGCAACGTCGAGCTCGCGACCTCGTCGATGCTCTCCGGGATCGCGTTCCGCGAGATCCCGAGCGAGGACGGAACGCTCCGGTCCGAGGACCTCGCCGACGCCTTCGAGGAGGACGCCGACCGCGGAAGGATCGTCGACCTCGTCTCGGTGGAGAACACCCACTCGATGGGTGGCGGCACGCCGTGGGCGATCGACGATCTCCGCGGTGTCCGGAAGGCGGCTTCGGAGGCCGACGTTCCGCTCTACATGGACGCGTCTCGTGTGTTCAACGCGAGCGCCGCGACCGGAACGCCGGTGTCCGAGTACGCGGCCGAGACCGACGCGTTGATGTTCTGCCTCTCGAAAGGCCTGGGAGCTCCGATCGGATCGGTCCTGTGCGGATCCGAGGCGTTCATCCGCGAGGCGAAGGCCGCGAAGATCCTGTTCGGGATCTCCTGGCGACAGGCGGGCGTGACCGCAGCAGCCGGACTCGTCGCGCTCGAGACGGCGCCGCAACGGCTGCACGAGGACCACGAGCGCGCGCGCCGGCTCGCGGAAGGACTCGTGGAGATCACTCCGGACGCGCTCGATCTCCACCGCGTCCGGACCAACATGATCTTCGCTCGCACGGCGTCGCTCGGGCTCTCCGCGCCGGAGGCCGAGGAGCGACTCGCCGTTCTCGGTGTCCTCGTCAACCACATCGGGGAGACCGTTCGCTTCGTGACGCATATCGATGTCTCCGACGACGATGTGGACCAGGCGATCTCGGCGTGGCGCACGCTCGCGGCGGATCGCTCGTGATCGAGGGTCGGTCGTGACGCCTCGGTTCAGCGTGTCCGAGGCGCCGGTCGCTCGCGCGACGGCGGACCTGCTCGTTCTTCCGGTGTTCGAGGGAGGTCGGCCCGGGCCGGGTGTCCGCGAGCTCGGCGCGGACGCCTTGAGGACGTTCCGGGCCGCCGGCGCGACGGGGAAGGTCGGCGAGTCGGTCCTGATCTCCACCGCGGACGACGTCGCCGCCCCCACCGTCCTGCTGGTCGGCGTGGGTCGTGACAGCGCGATCACGCCTACCTTGCTGCGGGACGTCGCCATGATCGCCGCGCGCGAGGCAACTTCGTTCGCCTCGATCGCGACCACCCTCGGACAGCTTCCTGTGGAGAGGAGCGGAGTCGCGCTCGCCGAGGGCCTCCTTCTCGGTTGGTACCGGCTCTCGGAGTACCAAACCCAGGGCGATCGGCCGGCGCTCGAGGAGGTCGTCGCGCTCGCGAAGCCGCGGACGCGTGCCCGCGTCGAGGAGGAGCTCCGCCGCGGCGACGTCTCCGGGCGCGCCACGAACCTCGCCCGGCGGCTCGTGGACTTGCCCGCGCTCGAACTGACGCCGGCCGCGTTCGCGAACGAGGCCCGTCGAGTCTCCCGACGGCTCGGGCTCGAGGTGAAGGTGCACGGCCCCCGCGAGCTGGAACGCGAAGGGTTCGGCGGCATCCTCGGCGTGGGACGCGGAAGCGCGAATCCGCCTCGGCTCGTGGAGATCTCCTACCGCGGCGGCCGCGGTCGCTCCGTCGCCATCACCGGCAAGGGGATCACATTCGACTCCGGCGGGCTCGACCTCAAGGGCGACGAAGAGATGACCTGGATGAAGTCCGACATGGCGGGAGCCGCCGCGGCGCTCGCCGCGGTGCAGGCGGTGGCCGAGCTGGAGCTCCGTGTGAGCGTCGACGTGCTGCTTCCGCTCGCGGAGAACATGCCGGGAGCCTCGGCGGTGCATCCGGGCGACGTGATCGTGCACCGCGGCGGGCATACGTCGGAGGTGGGCGACACCGACGCGGAGGGACGCGTCCTCCTCGCCGACGCGCTCGCGTATCTGAGCGAACGCAGGCCGGCCGCGATCATCGACTCCGCCACGCTCACCGACGGCTCCGGACTGGGGCCGGAGCTCTCCGCGGCGATGGGAACGGATCCGGATCTCGTCGCGGAGGTCCTCGCGTCCGGTCGGGAGGCGGGGGAGGAGTCCTGGGAGATCCCGCTCTGGGACCGGTACCGTCCGCTGATCGATTCGCCGATCGCCGATGTGAAGAACGTGGGCGAACACGACTTCGACAGCGCGATGATGGCCGGACTCTTCCTGAAGGACTTCGTCGGCGATGTTCCGTGGGTGCACCTCGACACCGGCTCCTCCGCGTACCGGGAGCACGAGAGCGATATCTGGCCTGAGGGAGGAACGGGCGCGCCGACCCGGACCTTGATCAGGTTCCTCGAGCGGCGATCGTCGGGGCGGAGCTCGCCCGCGCGGCGGGCTCGCCGCTAACGCCCGAGGCCGCGGGGCTGCACCTTCTCCCGCAGCTCGTCGCTACCGTTTCGGCGTTCCTCCCAGAAGGGGCTCGTTTCCGCGTCGGGTTCGACCGGCGTGCCTTCGGGGGCCGTGATCGTTCTTCCCGCGGCGAGCGAGGCCGCTCCGGCCGCCGCCGCGGACGGGGAGTCGACCGGGACCACCCGTCGCTCCATCGCGTTCGCAAGCTGTTGGAGGAAGAAGGGTTCGGTCGCGACGGCTCCCGTTACCCGAACCTCACGTGCGTCGACGTCCGACGCCGCCAGCACCTCGACGGCGCGACGGCTCTCCACGGCGATGGCCTCGACCAGCGCGCGGGCCACGTCCTGACGGGTGTGCGCGATCGTCAGCCCGTCGATCGTTCCGCGAAGGTTGGGGTTCCAGAGCGTGCCCTGCTCTCCGAACGCGAGATACGGAAGGAACGTGACGCCGTTCGCTCCCGGCGGGGAAGCCTCGGCGAGGCCCAGCACCTCCGAGGGGCCGTCGACGTCGAAGAGCGCGGCCGCCCACGCGAGCGCCGCGCCGGTCGAGAGGAGGTCCATCTCCCGGCCGAACATCTTCCCGGTCGCGAGCGGGGTGACGAGGTATCGGTGAGTGGGATCCGCTTGAGGCTCCCGGGCGACGCCCAGCACGGGGGTGCTCGTTCCCCAGATGTAGGCGCATTCGCCCGGTTCGGTGACGCCGATACCGAGCGCCGCGCAGACCGAGTCGGCCGCGCCGAGCGTCACCCGCATGCCGCGTGGGATCCTGAGCTCGTCGCTGCGATCGCCGAGGAGCTCGGAGGCGAACGAGCTCTTGCGGATCTCCGGAAGTGCGACGTCGGGAGCGAGCCCGTCGATCCACGCTCCCTCGTGGAGGTCGTAGCAGCCGAACCCGGTCGCGGTGCTCGGATCGGTTGCGCGTTCTCCGGTAAGCCAGGCGAAGAGGAAGTCCTTGGCTCCGAGGACCGCCGCGGCCGAAGCCGCTCGGTCGGGGTCGTGTCGCTCGATCCAGCGGAACATCGGCAGGAGATAGCGCCCGTCGACCCACTGACCGGTGCGTGCGGAAAGGTTCTCGGTCGCGCCGCGGAGTTCCTCACCCTCGGGTTCCGCGCGAGCGTCCTCCCACGTGATGGCGGGTCCGTTCGCTTGCCCGCGATCGTCGACCGTGACGAGCGTCGGGATCATCCCGGAGAGTCCGATCCCGCTCCAGGACGCGCCGGGAACCACCCCCGCGAGTTGGCGGGTCACGTTCCGGAACGCGGAGATCCAGTCGGCCGGATCCTGCTCCGCGCGTCCCGGTTCCACACGGCGGGTCGGATACGACGCCCGCGCGGAGGCGAGCACGCTCCCGTTCCCGGAGATCGCGACACCCTTCAGCGCCGAGGTGCCGAGATCGATCCCGATGAACACCTCACCGTCCAGCGCCCCGCCCATGTCGCACCAGTGTCCCGGTTTCGGGCGGGCCTTGCTCGACGGCGAGCTCCGGTCGGCTCGGGACGGAACCGACGGCGCCTTAGGAGTGGAGCGTCTCGAGGTACGCGGCGATGTTCCGCGCGTCGCGCTCGGTGACGCCGGCGTCGGGCATCACGGTTTTCGGCTCGATGCTCTGTGGATCCATGATCCATCGGATCAGGTTCGGGCCGGTGTTCGACACCTCACCGGCGATGTAGCGACGGTCGCCGAAGGCGGTGAGCGGTGGACCGACCGTCGCATCCGCGCCCGCGACGCCCGGGATCGTGTGACAGGTCTGACATCCGTAGGAGCGGATCAGCTCGGGGCCGAGCGCCGCATCCGCCGCGCCGGAGGTCGTCGAGCTTTCGTTGCACGCTGCCTGCGTCGCCATCGCACCGAGGATGCACACGGTGAGCGCCCACGCGGTCCTGCGATCCCTGCGTTTCATCCGATCGCCTCTCTCACGTGGCCGTTCGAAGAGGGCGCTGCGGCGAGCTCGCGCTGCTCGTTGCGGAGCGTCTCCCGTTCCACGGCACGGAGATACGAGAGGAACAGCAGCGCTGCCGCGACGAGGTAGACGAGGCCCGGGGGGATCCACATCACGAGGCCGGCGAGCTGTTGGTCCTGCAGAGGCGTCAGGCCGAACGCGCGCGCGCCCTTCGCGTACGCGGGATACCAGGGAGCTCCCGAGAAGAGCATCAGCGAGCCGAGGATCATCCCCTGGACTCCGGCCGCGATCGTGTATGCGACGGCGAGGCCTCCTCCGACGCTCCGACGGGCCGCGGGATCGATGAGCCACCACCAGAAGGCGAGGGCGGTTCCGAGGAACATCGCATGCTCCATCGCGTGCAGGGCCGGGTTCGTGAGGGCCGCCTGGAACAGCACCGGCAGATGCCAAGCCCACACCACCGCGGTATGGAGGATCCACGTCGCGATCGCGAGCGCGAGGGCGTTCTTCCGCGCGGGAGCTCCGTGCAGCCGTCTCCTCCAGTCGCGTGGAAGACCTTGCGCGAGGACCAGCAGCGGCCGACCGAGGACGAGGAGCGGAGCCGCGACGACGATCAGGAGCATGTGCTGCACCATGTGCACCCAGAACAGCGACGCTGCCAACGTGTCGATCGGCGAAAGGAGCGCGGTGGCGACGACGAGCAGCCCGCCCGCGAACGCGGAGGTCTCCACCACGGACACGCCGCGCCCGGTGCCCTTGCTCCACAGCGACCGCAGTCCGCGTCCGTAGAGGACGGCGCTCGCGGCGAGGGCGGCGACGATGACCGGGTCCCAGTTCCATCGGAGCGCCACGGAAAGCGCCGTCGCGTTCATCGTCGAAAGCAGGTCCCGACGAAGAACAGCGGGGCGATCCCCGTCAGCGCGATCAGCAGGAAGAACAGCCCGTCGGCGATCAGGCCGCTGATCGCGAGGAAGGCCGTCCGGTCGGTCGGCGGATCGTCGTCGGTGGTGCGGTAGGCCCGCCACCGAGTGAGCGCGGTCAGCCAGGCGCCGGCGGTCACGAGCAGCGCGATCGCGGTGACGACGAGGACGGCGATCTTGAGCGTGGTGGGATCTCCGTACTCCGTTGCTCGAGGCCAACCGCCCATGCAGCCAAGCTCGACCGTCATGTCGAGGATCGCGAGTTGCACCGCCCAGGCCGCGGCTCCGCCCAGCGCGCCGAACAGGAGCGACCCCGCCGACGGGAGGGATCTCGGTGGTCCCTCGTTCGGCGGTGCGTCGACGGCGCTCATCGGACCGGGAACAGGTACGGGAACAGATAGAGCGACGAGAAGAGGAAGATCCAGACGACGTCGACGAAATGCCAGTAGAGGGCGACGGTCTCCACCGACAGATAGCGGTTGGAGTCGAACTCGTTCCGCCAGGCGCGCGCCTGGATCACGAGACCCATCAACAATCCGACGAGAACGTGGATGCCGTGCAGCCCCGTGATCGTGAAGAACAGCGACCCGTACACGTTCGTCCGCCAGTCGAACGACGCGGAGACGTACTCCGACGCCTGGATCGCCAGGAAGGCGGCCCCCAGGAGGAAGCTCAGCAGCAGCCCGATGCGCAGGCGGCGGGCATCGTCGCGCTTGATGCCGCGCTCCGCCCACCACATCGGGAGGCTGCTCGAGAGCAGCAGCACCGTCGCGATCGCGCCCGGAACGAGGTTCGGCTTCTCCAGTCCGCCGATCGGCCACGCCGTCGCCTTGAAGCGAAGGTAGTAGTAGCCCGCCAGGAGGCTCGCGAACAGCGAGAGCTCCGCGGCGATGAACAGCGCCATGCCCCACCAGGCCGTGGAGTGAGTCCCCGTGACGATCACCGGCAGGTCGTTTCGCTCGGACGTCCGGACGCTCATCCGGACGGCTCCGGTTGCGTGCGCCAGAGCCATCCGGCGAGGAGCACCACGATCGCGACCAGAGCGAGGATCACGACGGCGGCCACATCGATCAGGAACCCGACGAAGGCCGCGGCGATCGCGAGCGCGGTCGCGAGCGGCCAGAACGACTCCTCCGGCATGACGAGGATCTCCTCGGGCTCGCCGTCGAGGACCGTCGTTCCCATCGTCTCCCGGCCCTCGTCGAGGGATCGTCCTTCCAGCCTCGAGATCCCGTCCCACAGGGGATCGCGCGAGCGCACCGTCGGGATCCGCGCGAAGTTGTAGGCGGGCGGCGGAGAGCTCACCGACCACTCCAGAGTGTTGCCACCCCAGGGGTCGGCGACCGCGGGGATCGCCCGACGCTCGCTCGAGAAGAAGTTGACGATGAACGCGAGGATGCCGAGGGCGAGAAGGAACGAGCCGATCGTGGAGAGCAGGTTCGGGATGTCCCATCCGAGTCCGGGTTGATACGTGTAGATGCGCCGCGGCATCCCCTCGAGCCCGGAGATGTGCATCGGAAAGAACGTCAGGTTGAAGCCGACGAACACGAGCCAGAAGCACAACTGCCCGAGCCGCTCGCTGAGCTGCTTGCCCGTGATCTTCGGCAGCCAGTAGTGGAGTCCCGCGAAGATCGGGAACACCGCCCCACCGAACAGCACGTAATGGAAATGCGCGACGACGAAATAGGAGTCCGTGACCTGCTGGTCGAACGGCACCGCGGCGAACATCACGCCGGAGATCCCGCCGATCACGAAGACGACGAGGAAGCCCACCGCGAACAGGAACGCGGTCGTGAACACGGGTCTCCCTTTGAAGATCGTCGTGATCCAGGCGAAGATCTGGATCCCCGACGGGATCGCGATGATCGTGCTCGCGGCCGCGAAGAAGGTCATCGACAGCGTCGGGATCCCGGTCGCGAACATGTGGTGCACCCACACGCCGAAACCGATGATGCCGGTCGCGACCGTCGCGAGCGCGACGTAGTGGTAGCCGACGATCGATCTGCGTGAGAACACCGGGATCACCGACGACACGATGCCGACCGCGGGCAGGAAGATGATGTACACGTCCGGGTGGCCGAAGATCCAGAACAGATGCTGCCAGAGCAGCGGGTCGCCGCCCTTCGAGACCGCGAAGAACTGCATCCCGAACTTGCGATCGAGCTCCAGGAGGATGTTCGCGACCGTCAGTGGCGGGATCGCGAACACGATCATGAAGCTCGTGACCAGCACGGCCCACACGAAGAGCGGCATCCGGCTGATCGCCATCCCCGGCGCCCGCATCTTGAAGATCGTCACGATGAGGTTGATCCCGCCGGCGAGGGTCGCGATGCCGAGGAAGATCAGTGCGAGCGCCCAGAAGTCGATATGCAGCCCCGGCGTGTAATGGATGCCGGCGAGCGGCACGTAATCGAACCAGCCGTCGTTCGGGGCGAGACCCAGTGGCACGCTCGCATAGAGGAAGATCCCTGCAAGGAGGAACACCCAGTAGCTGAACGCGTTCAACCGCGGGAACGCCATGTCGCGCGCGCCGATCTGCAGCGGTACGAGGTAGTTCGAGAACCCGGACAGGATCGGGGTCGCGAAGAAGAAGATCATCGTCGTGCCGTGCATCGTGAAGAGCTGGTCGTAGAGCTCCGGGCCGATGAACGTGTTCAGCGGCCGCACCAGCTGCGTGCGCATCAGCATCGCCTCGATGCCGCCGAGAACGAAGAACACGAACGCGGTGACGAGGTACCGGGCTCCGATCCGCTTGTGGTCGACCGTTCCGAGGAACGAGCGGACGCCGGGCTTCTCCTCCCAGTGCTGTTGGAGGCGTTCCTCGACCGCGACGCTCACGGGCACCTCACGTCAGGGTTTCCAGGTAGGCGAGGAGCTCATGAAGCTGCGTCTGCGAGAGCTGGGTGGGCGGCATCTTGTTGCCCGGCTTGACCCTCTGCGGGTCGAGGATCCACCCCGCGAGACTCCCGGGCGTGTTCGGGATCGTTCCGGCGGCGAGGGTGTTCCGCGACGCCACGTGCGTGAGGTCGGGGCCGATCGTCGCGCTCGCGTTGGTGCCGCGGATCGTGTGGCAGTAGACGCACGACGATCCGAG
>JBJMLP010000126.1:0-4273 GCA_045805245.1 Actinomycetota bacterium
CGTTGACCTGATCCTGCCCGAAGCCGCCCTGGATCCCGTCGCCACCAGCGGACTCAGCCGGCCCGAGCCCTTCGTCACCCGCGATGTAGTCGTCTCCTGCACCGCCGCAAAGGGTGTCCGAGCCTCCGTAGCCGTAGATCTTGTCGTTGCCGCCACCACCGTCGATGACCACTGAGGATGTGAGGCCACTCCCCCGCCGGTAGGTACGGTGCTTGAACTCGCACCCGATCTCGGCTGCTCGTTGCTGACCCAAGTCACGCTGAGGACGGTTCCAGCGCTGTTGAGGTCGAGGGCTGCGCCTTTACGCTTCCGCCGCTGGTCTCCATGACGATCTTGTCGTTGCCCCAGGCGGAATCGCTGATCGATCCAGTGTGACCGTCCTCGGTGGTGGCGGAACCCTCGGTTCCCCTTCAGCCAGGCCCTCGGCCGTACCGCGTCATGATCTGCAGGAGCCGGTCGTGCGGGAGCGCGTACGCGGTGATCCCGTCGCGGCCCTCGAGTGTCTCAGCCGCGATGAGCGCGTTCAGGATGGCTTCCTCCGTCGACTCGATCGCGGCCCAGAAGAGATCCGACATCGCCGCGTCGGGGAGCATCTCCACGTCGATCGGCTCGTTGATCTCCATCTCCATCTTGTAGCTGTTCAGCTTGCCGGCCGCCGCGGTGGAGAACGCGAGGAAGAGGTCGCCGCTCGTGTGCTCTCCTCCTCCACCGGCGCGGGCGATGCCGAGCCCGGCGCGCTGTGCGAGCCGCTCGAGCTGATTCGGGAGCAGCGGAGCGTCGGTCGCGAGGACGACGATGATCGATCCCGCGCCGGCGTTGGCGATGCGTTCCTCCTCGTCCCAGGCGGTGGGGATCTCCTCCACGGGGATCTCGCGTCCGACCGGAACTCCGTCGACGGTGAGCCGTTGCCGGCGGCCGTAGTTCGCCTGCACGAGCGCGCCGACCGTCCATCCGGCCACGGTGCGGGAAGCGGAACCCGTTCCGCCCTTGAACTCGTGACAGATGGAGCCGGTCCCGCCACCGGTGTTTCCCTCCGCAACCGGGCCGCTGCGCGCGTTCGAGATCGCCTGATCCAGGTGCTCGGGGCGGACGTGGAACCCGTTGATGTCGTTCAGGGCGCCGTCGTAGGTCTCCCCCACGGCCGGCAGGCTCCAGTAGGAATCGTGGTGCTCGTGTCCCGCCACGTCATGCGCGACGAGCGCGTCTCGGACCACGCCGACGCTGTGCGTGTTCGTGATCGCGACCGGCGTGGAGAGCATCCCCGACTCACGGACCCACTCGAAGCCGGTGAACTCTCCGTTGCCGTTGAGCCGGTGGCAGCCGGCGAAGACGACCTCGCGACCGATGTTCTCGGAGGGAAGAACCACGGTGACGCCGGTTCGGATCGGTCCTTTTCCACGAACGAGAGGGCCGTCGCCGTCGATCAGCGTGGTGACGCCGACCTGCACGCCGGCGACATCGGTGATCGCGTTGTTGGGGCCCGGCGAAAGCTGCCCGACGCGCAGGCCGAGATCTCGGTATCTCGTCATGTCCTGGCGGAGCCGGCGCTACGCCTTGGGGACCTCGGTCTCCGTGTGCTCGTAGTACTCGTACGCAGACATGGCCTTGTCGCCCGTGGACTTCCACTCCCGCTCCTCATCCGGGAGCTTGCCGAGGACCTTGGCCATCGCACGGACGTGCGCCGCGACGGAACCGCAGCACGACCCGATGTACTGGATGCCGGCGTCGCGGGCCTGGCCCGCGAAGTCCGCGAGGTCGTGACGCGACAGTTGGAGCGGATCGAGGTCGTAAGGAAAGGCCCCCGTGGAGGTGAAATCGGGCCGCTCACCGTCGGTCCGATAGGCGACCGGCTGCGTCGCGACGTACGCGTCCACCGCGCCCCGCATCTCCACCGCGATCGGGAGCTGGTGCTGCGGGTCGTTCAGGCAGTTCACGCCCACGATGTCCGCTCCCGCGTCGGCGAGGCGTTTGGCGACGTCCGTCGGCGTGTCGCCCTCGTACGAGCGAGGCTCCACCTGCTCGAAGCACATCGTCACCATCACCGGGAGGCCCGTCTGCTTCGCGCGCTCGACGAACAGCAGCGCTTCACCGAGGTAGGAGAACGTCTCCCCGATCCAGAAGTCGACGCCGCCGGCATCGGTCTGATCCTGGAGCTGTCGGTCGAAGAGCTCCCGCACGTGGTCGGGTGAACCCGCGTCGTCCGGCTCGTACGCCCAGGTGAGGGACAGGTTGCCCGCGACGAGCGCGTCTCCCTCCGCCGCGACCTTGCGCGCGACCTGAACGGCGTTCCGGTTGATGTCGTCGACCTTTCCCTGGAGGCCGACGGTCGCGAGCTTGTCGTCGCTCGCGTAGAAGGTCATCGTCTGGAGGACGTCGACGCCGGAGCGGAGGAACTCCCGGTGGAGCTGCTCGAGCGCGTCGGGATGCTCGATCACGACCTCGGGCGTGAACGGGCCGGCCTGGACGTAGCCGCGCTTCTCCATCTCCAGGAGATAGCCGCCGTCCCCGAGCACCGGGCCCTCGGCCAGCCGTTCCAGGATCCCCTTCGGCATCGCGCCTTCCTCTCTCGCGTCGGACGCGGAGGAGTCTAGTGACGCCCGTCACACGGCCGTCCGGCACGCGTGACCGCAGGTCAAGCCTTCAGCGGGTGATGGCCTCCGCGAGGCTCTCGAAGTTCTCGACGTAGCGCTCCGCGTCCGCGTCGCTCATCACGATCGAGGTCGTCCAGCTCTCCCATTTCGAACCGGGAGACTTGAAGACGCCGCGGTTGAGCTGCCAGAGCCAGGCGAGCTGCGGGATGCGGTCGTCGATCTCCCACAGGTCGCGATATTCGTGGATCGGCGTCGCCCTCCAGTCGATGGAACCCTTCGCGCCGAGCGTCTTCATCGACGCCGGCAGGCGATACCGAGCGATCACGTCTTCGCAGCGGTGCAGGATGGCGTTCAGCTCGTCGATCCGGACGTACGCGTCGGGCGTCAGGACCTCCTGGAGGTTCGCCTTCGCGGCCGCCATCGTGAGCGGGTTGCCGTTGAACGTTCCGACCTGGTCGAGCTCCCCGGAGATGACCATCGCCATGGCCTCTTCGGTGCCGCCGATCGCGCCGCACGGGATGCCGGCGCCGAGCGATTTCGCGAGCGCCACCAGATCGGGAACGACGCCGAAGGCCTCCACCGCTCCGCCGCGCGCCACCGTGAACCCCGTCTTCACCTCGTCGAACGCGAACAGCGCCCCGTTCGCGTGACAGACGTCCTTGAGCCGCTGGAGATAGCCGTCGTCCGGCAGCACGACGCCGCAGTTCGTCATCACGGGCTCCACGATCATTCCGGCGATCTCGCCCTCGTGCTCGCGGAAGATCTGCTCCAACGCGTCCGCGTCGTTGAACGGAACGACGAGGAGCGACTTCTCCGCGCCGGGGATGAGACCGAGCGTCTCCGGGCGAGCGTGCGGCCGCTCGTGCGGCCCCGCGTCCTCCGGCGTCGCGAAGAGGCTGAACATCAAAGCGTCGTGATGGCCGTGGTACGTCCCTTCGACCTTGACGATCAGCGGGTGGCCCGTCGTCGCTCGCAGAATGCGCACGGCGTCGAGCGTCGCCTCCGTTCCGGAGTTCCCGAACCGCCAGAACGGGAGGTGGTAGCGCTCCGCAAGCTCGTCGGCGACCTCGAGCGCGTCCTTCGTGGGCTGCGCGAAATGCGTGCCGAGGTCCACCCGGCGCTGGACGGCCTCCACGATCCTCGGATGCGCATGGCCCATCACCATGGCGCCGTAGCCGTTGTGGTAGTCGACGTACTCGTTCCCGTCGATGTCCCAGACGTGCGAGCCCTTGCCGCGGTCCACGTAGATCGGATGCGGCGGCCACGTCTGCCAGCTGGAGGAGACTCCCCCCGGCAGCCGCCGCTTCGCGGTCTCCCGGTAGCGGAGCGTCTCCGCGTGCTTGACGTCGAGGGCCTTCATCTCGGAGGAGATGAGCTCCTCGACGCGCCCGAGATCGATCTCGACGGTGTCCCGTTCGGTGACGCTCATGGCGCCTCCGACCTTACGAAACGGAGGCGAGCATCGACGCGAGCTCCGTGAAGTTGTCCACGTAGAGCTGCGCATCGGCGTCCGTGTGCTGCACGCCGATCGTCCACGTCTCCGTCTTCGCCCACGGCGACTTGAACACCCCGCGGTTCTGCTGCACGAGCCAGGCGAGGTACGACAGTCGCTCGTCCACCTGAAGGTGGTCGCGGTAGTCGCGCACCGGCGTCGGGCTGTAGATCACGGAGCCCTTGGCGCC
>JBJMLP010000127.1:0-3234 GCA_045805245.1 Actinomycetota bacterium
AACGCGACCTGGACCGAGGAGCCGATCGCGATCTCCAGGGTGACGTCGACGCGGTCCTTCAGCGCGAACAGGACCGCCGAGCTGTGCTCGGCCGCGTTCCCGATGATCGGCACGAGGATCAGGCCGACGAAGAACTTCGACAGGCCGAGATCGGCGATCGCGGGCTCCAACGACCCGACCAGGAGCTCGGACTCGACCGCCACGAACGCCGTCGCGATGACCAGGAGCACGACGGCACGGCGTGTCGACCACGTCGGCGTCTCCTCCGACGCCGGCGTCCGGAAGAGGTGCTCGTGGGTGACCAACGTGAAGATCAGCGCGGCCGCGTAGAGGATGATGAGGACCGCGGCAACCGTTCCGCTGACGACCTCCCGCTGGACGAACGTCTGCGGCCCGGAGGTCAGCACGAAGAGCGCGGGCATCAACAGGCCGATCACCGCGAGCACCAGAGAGGAGGTATGCACCGAGGCCGCTCGCTCGCTGTAGACCTGTTCCTTGTGCACGAGGCCGCCGACGAAGAAGGCGAGGCCGAGGACGAGCAGGAGGTTCCCCAGGATCGAGCCGGTGAGCGAGGCCTTCACGACCTCGATCTGATTGTCGAGGATCAGGAAGACGGAGACCACGAGCTCCGTCACGTTGCCGAACGTGGCGTTCAGAAGACCGCCGATCCTCGGACCGGCGTGCAGCGCAAGCTGATCCGTCGCCCGTCCGATCAGGCCGGCGAGGGGCACGATCGCGAGCGCGGACAGCAGGAAGACCGCCAGCTCGTTGTCGGTGAAGAGCTTCGCGGCGATCGAAACCGGGACCAGGACGAGCAGCCAGTCGAGCTTGGGCTTCGGCACCCGAGAAGCCTAGAGGCTAGGATGCCGGCCATGCCGAGCAACTGGTACTCCGTCGTCATCGACTGCGTGGACATCAAGCGCGAGTCGGCCTTCTGGTCCGAAGCGCTCGGCTACGCCGTCGCGTTCGAAGCCGACGACGAGATCGCGATCGCGCCGAGCGAAGACTCGGAGCCCGGTCTGGTCTTCGTTCCCGTGCCGGAGGGCAAGACCGTCAAGAACCGTCTCCACATCGACCTCAACCCGGACGACCAGGCCGCGGAGGTCGCACGCCTCGAGTCTCTCGGCGCGGAACGGGTCGACATCGGACAGGGAGACGTCGGGTGGGTCGTGATGGCGGATCCCGAGGGCAACGAGTTCTGCGTTCTGACCCACCGCTAGACGCGAACCGGCCCCGGACTCGGGAGCCCGGGGCCGGCCAATCCGGCATGGGGCTACGAGCCGGTGCGGACCTACATCTCGTCGAGGTGCTCCTGGAGGCGTTCCCACGTCTCACGCGCTCCGTCGATCATTCCGGACTCCATCACGGCGTCGCGCGACTCCTTGGAGTCAGCCCGCGAGACGGCCGTGAGCGTCGTCACGCCGTCGTGCTCCTCGAGCGTGACCGTCTCCACGGCGACGTGCCCGGGAGCGCCCTCGAACTCGAACGTCCAGGTGATCTTCTCTGGGCGCGCGACCTCCAGGTACTCGCCGTGGAACCCGAACTCCCCGCCCTCCGGACTGCGGTGGACCATCCGCCACTTTCCGCCCTCGCGGAAGTCGATCTCGCACTGGTCGACCTCGTAGCGCCTCGGACCCCACCACTTCGACATGTGCTCGCACGAGCTGTGCGCTTCGAACACGAGATCACGGGGCGCGTCGAACTGCCTCGTCATCACCGTCTCCAGATCTCCACGTGTCTCGACCTTCAACTCACGATCCGCTGCGGTCATCTCTCCGCTCCTTCCTCTTCATGTCCTCGAGATATCCGTCGAGCTTGTCGTAGCGCTCTTCCCAGAACTTCCGGTAGGTCTCCGCCCAGTCGGCGACGTCCTTGATCGCTCCCGGCCGCAGCCGGCACGGCCGCCGCTGGGCGTCCCGGCTCCGGGAGATCAATCCGGCACGCTCCAGCACCTTGAGATGCTTCGTGATCGCGGGCTGGCTCACCGGGAACGGCTTCGCGAGCTCGCTCACCGTGGCTTCACCCTTCGCCAGCCGCTTGAGGATCGCCCTTCGTGTCGGATCCGCGAGCGCCGCGAACCGAGCGTCGAGGGCCTCTGCGGTGGCCGCCATCCTCGTTCCTCCTCCCCCTTTGGGAACCGCACGGTTATATACCCAGAGAGTTATATACAGCCGCGGGATCGGATCTGTCAAGCGACAGGAGCGGGTGGCGCTAGACCGTGTGCGGAGCGGTGCCGGCAGCCTCTCCGGCGCCCTGCTCGAAGGCGTCCTGGAGAACGTCCCAAGCCAGCACCGCGCACTTGATGCGGATCGGGTACTTCACGACGCCCTTCAGCGCGATCAGGTCCCCGAACTCGTCCTCGTCGGGCTCGTGCTCTCCGCCCATCATGTCGCGGAAGTCCTGGGCCATCGCCTTCGCGTCCTCCACGGACTTGCCGCGGACGGCCTCCGTCATCATCGAGGCGGAGGACTGGGAGATCGAGCATCCCTGGCCCTGGAACGCGACATCGGCGATCGTGTCTCCGTCCTCGTGGATGAAGACGGTGATGTCGTCACCGCAGAGCGGATTGTTCTTCGAGCAGGAGAGCTCCGCGTTCGGCAGCTCTCGCTTGTTCCGCGGGTTCTTGTAATGGTCGAGGATGACCTCTTTGTAGATGTCGTCGAGGGCCACTCGGTTTCCTCCGATCGGGGCCGTACCAGCCTAGCAAGCCGCTACAGCGCGAAGACCTGCTCCGCGCGCTCGAGCGCGGAGATCAACACGTCCACCTCGTCCTTCGTGTTGTAGATGTAAAAGGACGCCCGCGCGGTCGCCGGCACGCCGTAGCGCCGCATGACGAGCTGCGCACAGTGGTGGCCGGCGCGGATCGCCACTCCCTCCTCGTTCACGATCGTCGCGAGATCGTGCGGGTGGACGTCCTTGTACCAGAAGGACACCGCGCCCCCTCGCTGCGAGGGGTCGGTCGGGCCGTAGATCGTCGCGCCGGCCTCCCGGATCCGTTCGAGCGCGTAGGCGTTGATCTCCTCCTCGTGGGCGCGGACCGCGTCCATGCCGATCTCCTCGAGGTAGTCGATCGCGGCGCCGAGACCGACCTCCTGCGCGATGTTCATCGTGCCGCCCTCGAACTTGTAGGGCACCTCTTTCCAGGTGGAGTGGTCCGGGAAGACCTCGTGGATCATCTTGCCCGTCACATGATAGTGCCACGTCGGATTGCCGAACTCTTCGAACTGATTGAAG
>JBJMLP010000128.1:0-15094 GCA_045805245.1 Actinomycetota bacterium
CGCCCGGCACCGGCGTGATCGCTCCCGCCACCTCGGAAACGCCGTCGAAGTCCACATCGCCGATCACCTTGCCGTCGACGCGATTGATGCCGACGTCGATCACCGCGGCGCCCGGCTTCACCATGTCGGCGGTGAGGGATCTCGGCACCCCGGTGGCGACGACGACGATGTCGGCCCTCCTCGTGTGCGCTCCGATGTCCTCCGTCTTCGTGTGGCAGAGGGTGACGGTCGCGTTCCCGCGCTCGGAGCGCTGCGCCAGCATGATCGAGAGCGGCATGCCGACGAGACCGCCGCGGCCGACGATCGCGACGTCCCTGCCCTGGATCTCGATCCCGGAGCGGACGAGCAGCTCGACGATGCCGAACGGCGTCGCGGGCAGGAACATCGCCTCCCCGCGCGCCATCAGTCCGACGTTCACCGGACCGAGGCAATCGACGTCCTTGTGGGGGGAGACCGCGCGCTGCACGACCGACTCGGAGATCTGTTCCGGCACCGGGAGCTGGACGATCATGCCGCTGATGCGAGGGTCGGCGTTCAATCGCTCGATCGCCGCGATCACGTCGTCCTCGGAGGCGTCTCCCGGCAGGTCCACCCGCTCGGAGTGCATCCCGACGTCGGCGCACGCCTTCTGCTTCGAAGCAACGTAGATCTTCGACGCCGGGTCGTCGCCGACGAGCACCGCGGCGAGACCGGGCTGGACGTTCCGTTCGGCGAGAACCCGCACGCGTTCCGCGACGTCCTCGCGGACCTGGGCGGAGATGGCCTTTCCGTCGATCATCCGTGCCGTCATCGCATCCATCCTACGAGCAGCGACGCTTCCTCACGTTCGTCGGCTGACCCGCCGTCAATGACGGAAGTGCCGCCGGCCGGTGACCACGACGGCCATGTCCCGGCTCTCGGCGACCCTGAGCACCTCCTCGTCCCGGACCGATCCGCCGGGATGGATCACCGCGGTGATGCCGGCGTCGGCGGAGACCTCCACGGCGTCCGGGAACGGGAAGAACGCGTCGCTCGCCATCACCGCGCCGCGAGCGCGCTCCCCGGCCTTGCGGGCCGCGAGCACGGCGGAGTCCACACGGGACATCTGCCCGGCACCGACGCCCACGGTCGCACGGTCCTTCGCGAAGACGATCGCGTTCGACTTCACGCGGGCGCCGACCGTCCATGCGAACAGGAGGTCACGCCATTCGGCCTCCGTCGGCTCACGCCGGGAGACGACCTTCATCTCTTGGCGACCCTCCACGATGCGGTCAGCGTCCTGCACGAGCGCGCCGCCGATCATCGGCCGCACGTCGAGGTCCGGCCTCGCGGAGAGCGGCGCGCGGACGACGCGCAGGTTCTCCCGCGCGGCGAAGGCGTTCCGGGCGCCGTCGGTGTAAGCGGGAGCGACGATCACCTCGGTGAAGACGTCCTCCATCGCCTGCGCGGCGTCTGCGTCGACCTCTCCCCCGAACGCCACGATGCCGCCGAACGCCGAGACGTCGTCGGAGGCGAACGCTCGCCGGTAGGCCTCGCCGAGGGTCGGCGCGATCGCCGCTCCGCAGGGATTGTTGTGCTTGACGATCACGCAGGCCGCCGTTCCGGACGCCGCGTCGGCCGTCGCGTCGAGGTCCGCCGCGAGCCCGGCAGCCGCGTCGAGGTCGAGCCAGTTGTTGAACGACATCTCCTTGCCCTGGAGGACCTCCGCGCCGCCGAACGGCCCCGGACCGCCCCCGGTGGAGTACAGCGCGCCGCGTTGGTGTGGGTTCTCGCCGTAGCGGAGCTCGCGCACCTTGTCGTAGGCGAGCCCGACGAAGCTCGGCAGCCCCTCGTCGGTCTGCCGCCCCGCGAACCAATCCGCGATCGCCGCGTCGTAGGAGGCCGTGTGCGCGAACGCCTCCTCCGCGAGGGCGAGCCGGGTCTCGCGCGAGAGCCCTCCGTCCCGCCGAAGCTCTTCGAGCAGCTCCGTGTACCGCTCCGGACGGACGACGATCGCGACGGACTCGAAGTTCTTCGCGGCCCCGCGGACGAGCGTCGGTCCGCCGATGTCGATGTTCTCGATCACGTCGTCGAACGCCGCTCCGGACGCGACCGTCTCTCGGAACGGATAGAGGTTCGAGACGACGAGATCGAAGGGCTCGATGTCGTGCTCTTTCAATTCCTGCCCATGCTCGGGCAGCCGGCGGTCGGCGAGGATCCCGGCGTGGATCCGCGGATGGAGGGTCTTCACGCGCCCGTCCAGCATCTCAGGGAACCCGGTGACCTCGGCCACCGGCGTGACGTCGACGCCGGCCTCCTGGAGGGTCCGCGCGGTCGTTCCGGACGACACCAGTGAGACACCGAGCGAGAGAAGCTCCCTGCCGAGCTCGACGAGATCCGTCTTGTCCGCCACGGAGATCAACGCGCGCCGGATCGGGCGCACGCCGCTCATCAGGCTACGCCGCTCATCGGGCCACGCCGCTTCAAGCTCGCGGCTCCGGCACGATCCAGACGATCCGGCCGTCGATCGAGAGCCGGCCCTGGATCAACGCGCGGGCGGCGGCGGGATAGATCCGATGCTCCACCTCCTGGATCCTCGAGTGGAGCGTGCGCTCGTCGTCTTGGGGCTCGATCGCCACTGCCTCTTGGAGGACGATCGGGCCTGCGTCGAGCGCCAGCTCGACGAGATGCACCGTCGCGCCGGTGACCTTTGCTCCGGCCGCGAGGGCATCGCGCGGAGCATTCGCGCCGGGGAACGCGGGAAGCAGCGAGGGATGCACGTTCAGCGTGCGTCCCTCGAACGGCGACACCATCTCCTCGGTAAGGACCCGCATGAAGCCCGCCAGCAGCACATGATCCACGCCCGCGTCCTCGAGCCGCTTGCGGAGGGCGCGATCGTAGCCTTCGCGATCGAAGCTCTCCGCGGGGTCGACGAACTCGGCGGCGATCCCGCGAGCGCGGGCCCGCTCGAGAGCGCCGGCGTCCGGCCGGTCCGACGCCACGACGACGATCCCCGGCGCGACGACCGGGTCGTTCAGGAGCGCCTCGAGATTCGTTCCCGCGCCCGAGGCGAGGACAGCGACCCTGGGCTGCATCGGCTCCGAACCTATGGAGCGCCGGGGCCGGGTGTCAACGGAGGAGGGCGGCATGAGGCGTAAGCTTGCGTCCCGTGCCTGCGGACGAGCATCCCCGATCTCTCGAGGAGCGTTGCGTGCAGCATCCGCATCGCGTCTCCGTCGCCCGGTGCGAGAACTGCGGGCGGACGCTCTGCATCGCGTGCGCGGTGCCGGTCCGGAACGCCGTATACGGCGGGGAGTGCCTTCCGGCGATGCTCGGCGACGACGTCGCGTCGAAGACGGCGACCGCGACCCAGGCCGTTGCGTCTCCCGGAGCGATGGCCGTCACGGCTGCGTTCGCGATCGCGGTGCTGGGCACGATGTTGCCGTGGACCCGGTTCCAGGAGGGTTCCGGCCCGTTCGGCGCGTGGGGCCTCTCCCCTCGCTGGTCGATGCTCGCCGCCCTCGCCTCCGCATGCGGAGTCGTCGCGTCGATCCCGCTGTGGCGCGAATTGCGACCGGCGCTGGTCAGGGCGGTGCGGGTCTCCGCCGTCGTCGTCGCGGCCGGCGCCATCCTCGCGATCGCACGCCCGCCCGCGTTCGCGCCTGCGTGGGTCGGACCCTGGGTCACGCTCGCGGGAGGGCTGACGGCGACGGCGCTCGCGTTCGGGATCGTCCGGCCGGCCGCGCGGGAGGACTCCGCCGAGCGCCGTCAAGCCGCGCGCTCCGCGTGATGGGCATCGGCACGGAACATCATTGGCGGATGGTCCGAGCCGAGTGATGCGTCAGGACGGTGTCGGAGCGTTCAAGGCATCGACGGCAGGAAAGATCCTGCTGGGCGGAAGCCTCCTGTACTTCGTGAGCCTCTTTTTCCAGTGGGATGCGGGCAACTGCGTTGCCACGCGGATCGGCACGATCTGCGGGAGCGTGGAGAACGGTTTCAGCAATGTCGGCATCCTCAACACCCTCATCGTGATCGCGATCATCGGGATGGAGGTGTTGGCACTGACCGACCTGCGCATCGACGTGGGCACTCCCGCGCAGCGCATGCGCGTCGAGGCGGGCCTCGCGTTCTCGCTGCCGTTCTTCACGGTCATCAAGATCCTCGTGAACATCGACGGCATCAAGCCGTTCGCCTTCGCGGGCCTGGTCCTCTCGCTCGTCGTCGCGTACGGCGGCTATCTCCGCTGGGAGGAGTCGCGGCTCACGCCACCGCCTCTTCCCCCGCCGGGCGGGAGCGGGTTCACGGCTTGACGCCGCCGCGCACTCGCCGCAGTGCTCCTTGTTCGAACCGCGGCCATCCTCTAGCCTCCATCGAACGGCGACCCAGGAGACGCACGTGAAGAAGTGCCCCTACTGCGCCGAAGAGATCCAGGACGAGGCGATCAAGTGCCGCTACTGCGGCAGTGACCTGACGGTGGCTCCCGTCGCGGCCGGAACCTCGAGCCCCGGTGCCGGCACACCGCCTCCCGCTGAGCCGGCGCCGAGCAGCACGGAAAGCGTCCCGCTCGCCTCGCCGTCGGAAACCGTTCCGGGCCAGGTCGAGGCGACGACCACCGAGGTCCATCCCGCGGCATCGCCACCAACGGAGGCGATCGCGTTCAGTCATACGGGCTACCGGTATCTCCTCGGTCACGGAGCGGACTTCTTCGGCATCTGGGACCGGCAGGCTCCGGGCTCGCCGATCGCCCGGTTCCCGCGAAGCGACGCCGGATGGCGCGACGCCTGGCAGCAGTACGTCGCGCTCGAACCGAACGGCCAGCCGGTCGGCCAGCCGGGAGGACCCGCGCCGTCGCCCGACGCAAACGAGCCGAGGACCAACGGCATGGCCGTGGCTTCGCTCGTCCTCGGTGTGCTCTGGCTGGGATGGATCGGCTCCGTCCTCGCGCTCATCTTCGGCTACGTGGCCAAGGGCGAGATCGACCGGTCGAACGGCCGGCAGACGGGACGAGGGCTCGCGATCGCGGGCATCGTCCTCGGATGGATCGGCGTGGCCGGCGGAATCATCGCGATCGTCGTCGCGATCTCGAGCGCGTCGAGCTCGTTCCACTGAGCGGCGACGGCGCGCTTCAGTACACGCACTCCGGGAGCCGGTACCTCCTGGGATACGCCGAGAACTTCTTCGGCATCTGGGACCGCTCGGCCGGGGAGACCCCCGTCGCGCGATTCCCGCGAACCGACGACGGGTGGAAGCAGGCCTGGACACAGTTCAACGCGTGGGAGCCCTACAGCGCCGAGGTCGGCATCGGCCCCTCGCGATCGGAACCGGCGGCCCCGGCTCCGGATCGAGGCGCTTTCGGCGCACCTTCCCCACGGCCGAGCCCAGTCAGCCCCGCGTGGTGGCTCGCCCCGATCCTGTTCGGTCTCCTCGGCGGCCTCGTCGCGTTCCTCGTGAACCGCGACCGCGACGCGCGCACGGCCCGGACGATGCTGATCGTGGGCGCCTCGATCACGATCGTGCTGACGTTCCTCTATTACGCGGGGGGACCGCAGACCTCACAGCTCCACCCCTGACGAGGACGGACCGTCAGGGCGCTGGTGCTGCCGGCGGCGGCCCCGGAGGAGGAGGAGGCGGCGGCATCGCGACCGTCTCGAAGCCGGAGCCTTCCGGAGCGACGGCGGCGGGCTCGACCGCCGGGAGGGAGCGACCGTAAATCAGACCGCCGAGCGCGCCGCCCGCGCATCCCCACACCAGCGCGAGGAGACCACCGACGAGGGCGTCCGGCCCGAGATAGCCCGAACCTCCCGTATGGAACCCCGATACGTCGATCGTCGCGCCGATCCCGATCGTCGACATCAGCCCGACCACCGCAACCAGCACGCCGAAGACGACACCGGCGAGAGCGCCAAGCATGACGGCCTCGGGTCGAGCTCTGGCCTGTCCACGGACCGCCGCGGCTCGTCCGCCGATCAGGACCGAGAGCAGCGGCACGAGAAGGAACAGGAAGTACCCGGCGGGCGCGGTTCCTCCCTGCACCGATGGCGTGGGCGGTCCGAAGGTGCTCGTCGCGCCGGAGAGGGAAACGCTCTGCGGGAAATGCGCGTAGGACAGCAGCTCCACTTCGGTTCCGGCGACCGAAAGCTTCACCGACCCACCCATCGCGGGGATGAGGACCCACATCGACTGGTTCGGAGAGACGAGCACGTGGTGTCCGACGAGAACGGTTCCGCGCGCGGGCCCCGCGTTGAAGGCGCCGCGGAAGTACCCCGCGGTCGTCGTCGGATCGAGCGCCGCAAGGACAAGCAGGCCGACGAACGACAGGACGAGGCCGAGGATCAGCATGCGGACGCCGCCGCTCCAGATGCCGATCGTGCGGCGTCCCCAGGGTTCGCTCACCTCTCCACTCGCGCTCGCGGAACGCAGACCGCCCGCAGCTCCCGCGACGAGCGCGATCAGGAACGGCCACAAGAAGGCTCCGAGGATGGAGGGTTGCACGTCGAACTGCCCGCCGAGCGCCAACGTGCCCGCCGGCACGGGGATGTGGAAGCGGATCAGGAACGAGAACGCGAGCGCGAGCAAGCCGTAGAAGACGGCCGGCTTCATCCCGTGCACGACCCGGGTCAGCATCGGGCCACCGGCACGGTCCGCGACGGCGCGGCCGGCGCGATAGAGCAGGAATACCGCGAGGATCGTCGCGAGCAGCAGGCCGATGGAGATCGTGAAGCTGATGCCGCCGACCGTTCTTCCGGCGACCGCGCTTCCGCCCGGGTTCGAGTCGCTGACCTCGATCCCCACGCGATGGAACAGCTCGAAGTACACGCCGCCGATCCGCGCCACGGTGGAGATCGCGGTGCTGACGCCGGCGACGGCGTACGCCCCGAATGCGATCGCCTGCCCGAGAGCGACCATCACGAGGAACGCGAGCGCGCCGCGCGCGATCGCGGTGGGCCATCCGAGCGCGAGCGACGAGCGCGGCGGATGCGGAGCCGTTCCGGGAACGGGGGCCGGAGCGGTGACCGTCGTGGCGGTGGTGGCCGGGACCACCTCCGTCGGCGCGCCGGCCGGGATCGGCGCCGTCGCGTCGGAGAGATCGCGGCCGCAGGAGACGCAGAAGCGCGCGTCGGCGGCGTTTTCCGTTCCGCAGTTCGGACAGGTCACGACAGAACCCCCTCCACGATCTCGGCGACCTCGGTCGGCGTCTTTCCCACACGGACGCCGGCGGCTCCGAGCGCGTCCGCCTTCGACCGGGCCGTTCCGGCCGAGCCGGTGATGATGGCGCCGGCATGTCCCATCCGCTTGCCCGGCGGCGCGGTGAACCCCGCGATGTAGGCGACGACCGGCTTGGAGACCTTGTCGGCGACGAAGCGAGCGGCGCGCTCCTCGTCGTCGCCGCCGATCTCCCCGATCAGCACGATCAGGTCCGTCGACGGGTCGGCCTCGAACCGCTCGAGCGTCTCGATGAAGCCGACGCCGTGCACCGGATCGCCGCCCATGCCGACGCAGGTCGACTGCCCGATCCCGCGACCGGAGAGCTCGTGCATGATCTGGTACGTCAAGGTGCCGGAGCGGGAGACGAGCCCGACCGTTCCCTGGAGCGAGATCTCCCACGGGATGATTCCGACGTTCCCCTTTCCGGGAGAGAGCACTCCCGGGCAGTTCGGGCCCACGAGCGTGACGTCGCGTCCGCGGAGATAGCTCCGCACGCGCGCCATGTCGGCGGTCGGGATGCCCTCCGTGATGCAGACGATGAAGCGGATGCCCGCGTCGGTGGCCTCCAGGATCGCGTCCGCTGCGAAGCGGGCAGGAACGAAGATCAGGGCCGTGTTGGGTTCCTCTCCCATCGCGTCGCGGATCGTGTCGAACACCGGGATGCCCTCAACGTCCTGCCCCGCCTTCCCCGGCGTGACGCCGGCGACGACATCCGTGCCGTACGCGCGGTTGCGGAGCGCGTGGAACGAACCCTCACGGCCGGTGATGCCCTGGATGACCACGCGGGTGGTCTCGTCGACGAGGACCGCCATCAGGCCGCCTCCCTCGCGAGGGACGCCGCAACCTTCGCGGCCTCCAGCATCGTCTCCGCCGGAACGATCTTCGGATGGTTCGCCTCCGCGAGGATGCGGCGACCCTCCTCCGCGTTCGTTCCGTCGAGGCGGACGACGAGCGAGACGGCCGGGTCCACCCGTGAAAGGGCGGCGAGGATCCCTTCGGCGACGACGTCGCACCGCGTGATGCCGCCGAAGATGTTGATGAAGACGACGCGCACGCTGGGATCGGAGAGGATCGCCTCGAGCGACGTAGCCATCGATTCCGCACTCGCGCCGCCGCCGATGTCGAGGAAATTCGCGGCGCTCGCGCCGGCCTGCTGCACGACGTCGAGGGTGGACATCACGAGCCCGGCGCCGTTGCCGATGATGCCGACCTCTCCCTCGAGCTTCACGTACTGCAGGCCGGCCGCCCTCGCGCGCGCTTCCACAGGATCGCGGGGGAACGTCGACTCCAGCTCGGCGAGGTCCGGGTGGCGGAAGAGCGCGTTGTCGTCGACCGTAACCTTGCTGTCGAGCGCGACGACGCTTCCGTCCTCGAGGAGCACCAGGGGATTGATCTCCACCAGGCTCGCGTCGGCGTCGACGAGGACCTCGTACATCTTGCGGATGACGTCCTCGGCACCGCTCCGCGCGGCGGGAGGGAGATGACCCGCGAGCCAGCGTGCCTCATAGGCGTGGATGCCCGCGAGGGGATCGATGCTCAGGCGACGGAGCGCGGCGGGCCGCTCCCTTGCCACCTCCTCGATGTCGACGCCCCCCTCCGCGGAGACGATCGCGAGGTAGGCGCCCGTGCTCCGGTCGAGGGAGATCGCGGCGTAGAACTGTTCCGCGAGGTCGACGAGCTGCTCGACGAGGACGCGGGTCACCGGCATGCCCTGGAAACCACCTTCGAGGATGCGCCGCGCGGCTTCCTCGGCTTCCTCGGGCGACCGTGTGAGAACGACTCCGCCGCCCTTACCCCGCCCCCCCATCTGCACCTGAGCTTTGACGGCCGCCTTGCCTCCGAGTTCTTCGGCGAGGCGGCGCGCGTCCTCGGACGTCTCCGCGACGCCCCGCTCGGCGAGAGGGATGCCGTGGCGCGCGAAGAGGTCCTTCCCCTGGTGCTCGTAGAGATCCACGTCAGTCGATCCCGGACCGGCCGCCCGTCCTCGTCGTCATCCCGCGCGCTCGGCGGAGGTCATCCGATCGCGGATCCACGCGATGATGTCGCCCGTCGGAGAGCCGGGCGTGAAGATCTTTTCGATGCCCTCGCGCTCCAGCTCGGGGATGTCGTCAGCCGGGATGATGCCGCCGCCGAAGACGACGATGTCACCTGCCTCGCGCTCCCGAAGGAGCCGGACCACCTTCGGGAACAGCGTCATGTGCGCCCCCGAGTGACAGGAGAGCCCGATCGCGTCCGCGTCCTCCTGGATCGCGGCCTCGACGATCTGCTCGGGCGTCTGATGCAGGCCGGTGTAGATCACCTCGAACCCGGCGTCGCGGAGTGCCCGCGCGACGACCTTCGCCCCCCGATCGTGCCCGTCGAGGCCCGGCTTCGCGATAACGATGCGGATCTTCCCAGCCACGCCCGGCAGTCTAGCCGTCGGGTCGCCCTGGCCTGAGCGGAGGTGGCCAGCGGCGAGGAATCGCGTCAGGTCGGCGCCGGCGGAACCACTTGGAGATGCGGCTCCGCGCTCCCGGGCTCCGACGGACCCGCCAGGAAGCGCGTTCCATCGGGCAGGAACCAGCGCGTCGCGGCGTCGTCGCCGAGCTCCACCCTCCATCCGTGCTCGTGCACGAGCTTGTGGTGGAAGCTGCAGAGCATCACGAGGTTGTCGAGGTCGGTGGTTCCACCCCGCCGCCACCAGACGACGTGGTGCGCCTTCGCGAAGCGCTGCGATCCGCATCCGGGAAACGTGCAGCCTCCGTCGCGGTAGCGGAGCTGACGCACCATCGCGGCGGATGGCTCCCGCGTCATCCGGCCGAGCGCGAGCGGTCGCGCCGCGCCGTCCTCCACCACGACCTGGGTCCGGGCTTCACACAGCAGCCGGCGCGCGGTCTCCGGATGGATCACCGGGCCGCCGTCGATGTCCGATCCCGCCGAGCCCTCCCCCGCGCGCACGTGCACCACGACGGTCGCGCGGTCCGCGTCCTGGTCCTCCGCGATCCTCGCCGAGCGGAGCGCAACGAGCGCGTCGGCGTTGCGAGCGGTCGAGAAGACGCGGTCCTCTTCGCCGGGCATGACGGGGATCTTCTCCGCCAGCCGTTCGATCGCGCGCGCAACCACGGAGCCCTCCACGGCGGGGAGCTCTCCCTCGAGGCCGAGCCGTGTGCGATCCTCGGAGTACCACCAGGTCAGGAACCGCTGACTATCCGCGTCACGGACGTCATCGATCGGTCCGCCGACTTCCAGATCCGCGCGGCGTCGCACCGCTCCGACCGAAACGCGCGTAGCCCAGGTGATCAGGCCGTCCTCGGTATCGAACGCGGCGAACCGAGAGAGCTCCACGACCTTGTCAACGCCGAGTCGCCCCGAAGCAAGCGCGTCGGAAAGTGAAGGCAGCGCCTCGAGCGCGTACGCCGCGGCGATCCATCGCCTCGCCTTCCACTCCGACATGCCGTACCTGATGGAAAGCCACGCCGGCATGTCGCGCGCACCGGCGTTCTTCCACGCAGCGTGCCGGTCCGCGTCGGCGATGAGGCGGAAGAGTTCGAGCTGACCGGAGGAGAGACGGCGATGGACGTCATCCATCTCGTCGATGAGGGTCGCTACCTGTTGCAAAGGGGCCCGAGCCTCTCTGGATCGATGTTCGCTTCGATCCGTCGACTCTCGGGGGAGGAAGAGGCACTTTATCGAACGTGTGTTCGAAAGTCAAGCGCCAGGGGAAGAATGAGCGCGGGTCCCCGTTCCTATACTCGAGACGGCATGCGCAAGCGCGTCCGTTTCCGTCCACCGGGCCTCAAGCCCACCACCAAGGTCGGCACACTGGGTCCCTACCGAGGCCGTCTCGGGTTCGCGTGGGTGATCGCGCCGATCTTCGCCGGCCTCGCGATCCTCGTCGCCGGCTGGTTGCTGCTTCGCTGACGGCTCTTATCCGACCCGACGCAACGGCGCGTAGGCCAGCAGCAAGCGCTTCTCTCCCTCGTCCTCGAACGCGACCGTCGCCTCGGCGTCCGAACCCGAGCCGGAGACCGACACGACCACGCCTTCACCCCAGCGGTCGTGGAGCACCGTGTCGCCGGCGGACACGGCCGGAGGCTCTCGCCTGATGCCGGCCGCGCCGCTCGACACCGATACGCCGACGCGACCGCGCAGCCGCTGTGAGGATCCGTCGCTCTCCATCTCGCGCAACAGATCGCTCGGGATCTCGGACAGGAACCGGGAAGGCGGGTTGTAGTTCGTGCTCCCCCAGATCGTCCGGCTCCACGCGTGGCAGAGATACAGCCGCTCCCGCGCGCGGGTGATCCCGACGTAGGCGAGGCGCCGCTCCTCCTCGAGCTGGGCGCTGTCGCCCATCGAGCGGTAGTGCGGAAAGATCCCGTCCTCCAGCCCGACGATGAACACCACGGGGAACTCCAGCCCCTTCGCGTTGTGGAGGGTCATCAACGTCACCGACGACGACTCCTCGTCGTACTCGTCCTGCTCGGTGACCAACGCCACCTGCTCGAGGAAGTCCGCGATCGAGCCCTCCGGGAACCGCGCCTCGAACTCCGAGGCCACGCCACCCAGTTCGCGGAGGTTCTCCACGCGGCCCTCCGACTCGACGGTCCGCTCCGCTTCGAGCTCAGCGATGTAGCCGGACTCCTCCGCGACGGCCGCGACCATCCGGGAGGCGGCCGCGCCCGCCTGGTACATCTCCTCCAGCCGGTCCATCAGCGCGACGAAACCGGCGACCGCCCCGCGCGCCCGCGTCGCGAGCACCGAGATCTCGTCGGCTCGCCGCGCCGCCGCGAGGAAAGGGATCCCCTCTTGCGTCGCGAAGCTCTCGAGCGCCGCGATCGTCGCATCGCCGATCCCGCGCTTCGGCGTGTTGATCACCCTTCGCGCCGACATCAGGTCCTGCGGATTGACCAGCAGGCGCAGGTACGCGAGCGCGTCCTTGATCTCCTTGCGCTCGTAGAACCGCACGCCACCGACGACGCGGTACGCGATGCCGGCGCGCATGAAGATGTCCTCCAGGACACGGCTCTGGGCGTTCGTCCGGTAGAAGACCGCGACGTCGCGATAGCGGTGGCCCTCCTCGGCGACGAGACGCTCGATCTCCTCGCCGACGAACAGCGCTTCCTCGTGTTCGTTGTCCGCTCGGTATCGGACCGTGAGCTCGCCGCCCGGTGTCTCCGTCCACAGGCTCTTCGGCTTTCGCTGAACGTTCTGCTCGATCAGCGCGTTCGCGACGGAGAGGATCGACTGCGTGGAGCGGTAGTTCTGCTCCATCAGGAACACCTCGGCGTCGGGATAGTCGCGCTCGAAGTCGAGGAGGTTCTGGATCGTCGCGCCGCGCCATGAGTACACGCCCTGATCGGCGTCACCGACGACGCAGAGGTTCCGGTACTTCGCGGCGAGCATGTTCACGAGGTGATACTGTGCGCGGTTCGTGTCCTGGTACTCGTCGATCAGGACGTACTTGAAGCGCTCCTGGTAGTGCTCCAGGACCGGGGGGTTGTCCTGGAACAAGCGCACCGTTCGCACGATGAGGTCGTCGAAGTCGAGCGCCCCCGCCGCCGCGAGCTTGCGCTCGTAGCCCGTATAGACCTCCGCCACCGTCTTCTCGTAGAAGTTCCCCGCCTGCGCCACGAACTCCGAAGGGGAGATCAGGTGGTCCTTCGCCTTGCCGATGCCGGCCGCCATCGCGCGCGGAGCGAAGCGCTTGGGATCGATGCCGAGGTCGCGAAGGACCGTGGAGATCAGTCGCTCCGTATCTCCCCCGTCGTAGATCGAAAAGGAGGACGGAAGGTCCAGCCGTGCGTGCTCCCGGCGGAGGATCCGCGCGCAGGTGGAATGGAACGTCAGGATCCACATCCCCTTGGAGATGCGAGTGCCCATGAGTCCCTCGACGCGGTCGGCCATCTCCCGGGCGGCTTTGTTCGTGAAGGTGATCGCGAGGATCTCTCCGGGCGCAACCCCTCGCTCCTCGATGAGGAACGCGATCCGGTGAGTGAGCGCTCGCGTCTTGCCGGATCCAGCACCGGCAACGATCAGGATCGGGCCTTCGGTGTGGAGAACGGCCTCCCGCTGGATCGGGTTCAGGGTGTCGAGAAGCTCTTCCGCCGTGCTCACACAACCGATTCTAGGGCCCGCAACGACGGTTCCCGACCGCCGAACGGCAGCGGAGGCGTTCCTCAAGGGGATGTCTGCCACGTCCGATGGTTTACGTCGGAAGACATTGCGGCACGTAGAAGCGCGAGATACCCTATGCCGGCCGCAGGCAGGGCTTCGGGGAGTGGGAAAGGGGTCGGTTGATGAGGCGTTTGGGCTTTGCCCTGACGATGGCGACGGCGCTCGGCATCTTCCTCGCCGGTCCCGCTTTCTCCGCCTCGGCCGCACAGCAGAACTGCTACCCCGCCGGCAACCCAACGGCGAGCGTCAGCGACCCAACCCCGACGGCCGGTGAGACGGTCACGGTCTCCGGCGGCAACTACAAGCCCGATTCCGGGGTCGACGTGCTCTTCGACGGCGACAAGATCGCGCACGGTCAGACCGATGGTCAGGGCCAGTTCAGCTTCCAGGTCACGATCCCGAACGACGCCTCGCTCGGAGATCACACCATCACGGTGAGCGGCGTAGGCGGCGACTGTGTTTCCCCGGCCGACGTCGAGATCGGCGTCACGCTCGTCGTCGGTGAGAGCGGCGGCGGCGGCGGTGGTGGTGGGGCCGGCGGAGCAGGAGCGGCCGGCGGCAACGGAGGCGGCGGCGTCGCCTTCACGGGCGCGAACATCTCGCTCGGCATGCTCCTCATCGCCGTGTTCGTGATCGTCGGGGCCGCCTCGCTGATCGTGGGGCGTCGCCGCAAGGTCGGCGCCGGCGCCAAGTAGCTCTCCAAGGCGGCAGCACCGACGACGTCGCCTCCGGACACCTCGAACCTCCCGAGCAGCGGCTCTCCACCTCGGCCCGCCGGCGCGAGGAGCTCCAGACAGCGCCAGGGCTCGTATCTCACCGCGTTCGGCATCATCTGCCTCGTCGTCGCCTCCGGCATCGGCGGATATCTCGGCTGGCTCCTGTGGGGAACGGGCCTCGCGACGCAGCGCTCACAGGAGGCCCTCCGCGCCGGCTTCGTTCCGAAGATCGGGAACACTCAGGCGCCTCCCGGGGCGGGCGACACGCTCCCGGGCTCGGCCTATGCGGAGATCGTGATCCCTCGGATGAACCTCGACATGATCGTCGTTCAGGGAACGGACACGCTCGACCTCGAGAAAGGCCCCGGCCACTACACGCACACGGCCGACCCTTGGGACCCGCACGGTCGAGTGGGGATCGCCGGACACCGGACGACCTACCTCGCGCCGTTCTGGTCTCTCGACAAGCTCGGCCCGGGCGACGCGGTCATCCTGCGGACCCAGTACGGCACGTATCACTACGACGTGACGGGTTCCCGGACGATCGCTCCCTCGGACGGGTCCGTCCTCGCCCAGACGACGAGACCGACGCTCGTGCTCACGACCTGCACGCCGAGGTTCTCCGCGAGCGAGCGGCTGATCGTGTTCGCGAACCGGACCTCCGCATGACCGCGCGGAGCCGGAAGTGGGGCCCCGTGTGAGCACACCCGTTCCGCACCCGGTCGAGCTCACCTCACGGGATTTCCGCCGGAGCCGTCGCGACGGTCGAGGCGGCCGCAGACGCCGTCGTAGGCACCGTCGCCGCTGGCCGAAGCGCCTCGGCATCGTGCTGCTGATCGCGATCCCCGTCCTGGGTGCCATCGCGGCGCTCGCCTTCTCTCCGGCCGTCGTGGCGCGGCGCTCGATGATCTCGGGGAGGAGCGAGCTGTCGGATGCGCGTACGCTCCTGCTGAGAGGAGACGTCGCTCAGGCGAAGGAGAAGTTCCAGGCCGCCTCCGCAGAGTTCTCCGACGCGGTGGAGAGCGCTGGCAACCCGTTCATCCGCGTGGAGAGCTTCTTTC
>JBJMLP010000129.1:0-7810 GCA_045805245.1 Actinomycetota bacterium
CACTCTATCACTACACTACACTATTCCGAACTATCCTCTCCGTACGACCCGGCCTTCCCGTCGAGGCTCATCTTGTAGTCGTAATAGAAGTCGGAGTTGTCCTCCTTGAGTGCGAGGGCGTTCCATCGATCCCAGCCCGGTGGGATCCAGGAGACGTCGTCGGGCATGTAGCCGTTGAGGTACTTGCCGACGAGCGCCGTGTGATATCCCGCGGCGTGGAGCCACGTCGCGATCGTCGAGTTCTCCTCGCCGTTCGCGTGGAACGTCTCGAATCCGCCGTGCGGCGGACTGTTTCCGTAGATGTCGGTGCCGTGGGAGTACTTCCCGGTCAGGATCGTCGTCCGCGACGGGCAGCACAGCGGATTGACCACGAAGGCATCGTTGAACCGGACGCCCTTTCCGATCAGCTCCCGCTTCACGATCGGCATCCGGGAGAGCTCGTCGAAGCGCTGGTCGTCCGTGAGGATCAGGACGATGTTCGGGCGTGAGGCGGTGGCCGAGCGCGCGATCTGCGCCACCGGCGAGCCCACGATCGAGCACAGCGCGAGAAACATCAGCGCGTACCGCAGACGACCCTTCGAGCGCGTGATCGGAGCACCCCTTCCTGGCGGGCGTTTACCCTATCGCGCAACCCAGCAGAGGTGGTCTTCGGCGAACCCACCCGGAACTCCGAGGAAAGGCGCCTCGGAGGTTGACTCCCGCAGAACCCCCTCGATACGGTTGACCGCCCGCCCGTCCGAAAGGAGACCGTCCGGCATGCGCCGCGCACGAACCGTGCTGTGCCTGGCGGCGGTCGTCCTCGCGTTCTCCGCGCCCCCCGGAGCGATCGGAGCGGTGGGGCAGGCCTCCGCGGCATCTCCGATCGGTTTCGGAAAGAGCCTGTTGCACCTCTCGAACTCCGTGAACCCGACGTCGCTCCAGTTCGGCCCCGACGGACGCCTCTACGTCTCGCGCTTCGACGGAGCGATCGACGTGTACGACATCACGCGCACCGCCGCGAACGATTACACCGTCACCTCAACCGAGACGATCACGGGCATCCAGACGATCCCCAACCACAACGACGACGGAACGCCGGTGCCCTCGGTGCACGGCCGCCTCGTCACCGGCATCCTCGTGGTCGGAACCGCCGCGCACCCCATCATCTACGCGTCGTCGAGCGATCCGCGCTCGGGAGGGCAGGGAGCCGGCGACGTGGGCCTCGACACGAACTCCGGCATGGTCACTCGGCTGCGCTGGTCGGGATCCCAGTGGGCGCGCAGGAACCTCGTCCGCGGACTGCCGCGCTCGGAGGAGGTCCACGCGAGCAACGGCCTCGCGCTCGATCCGTCGTCGCACACCCTGTATCTGGCGCAGGGCGGCCACACGAACATGGGCGCTCCCTCCGATACGTTCGCGGAGCTCTCCGAGTACGCGTTGTCCGGGGCGGTGCTCGCGATCCACCTCGATCAGCTTCCCTCCTCGGGCTCGTACGACCTCCCTACGCTCGACGACCCGACGAGGGCGGGCAACCCCGACCCGAACGATCCGTTCGGAGGGAACGACGGCCTGAACCAGGCGAAGGTCGTCTCCGGCGGGCCCGTGCAGGTCTACTCCCCCGGCTATCGGAACCCCTACGACGTGCTGCTCGCCTCCAGCGGCAAGATGTACGCCACCGACAACGGCAGCAACGCCGGCCAGGGCGGGCCGCCTTCGGGAGAGGGTCCCGGCGGCAACTGCACGAACGATCCGAGCGAACCCGGCTCCTTCAGCGACGACTCCCTGCACCTCATCACCGGGCCCGGCTACTACGCCGGACATCCGAACCCGACGCGCGGGAGCACCGCGAACACGTTCGGAGGCCAGTCGCCGGTGCCGTCCGGGAACCCGATCGAGTGCGACTACCAGCTCCCCGGAGCCGACTCCTCCGCGATCGACACATTCCCGAGCTCCACGAACGGCCTGGCGGAGTACACGGCATCGAACTTCGGCGGAGCGATGCAGGGGAACCTCCTCACCGCGGAGTGGGACAACTACGTCGACCGGGAGATCCTGAACGCCGCCGGAACCGCCGTCACCAGCACGCAGACCCTGTTCGGCAACGCCGGCACGCATCCGCTCGACCTCGTGGCGGAGGGAGACTCCGATCCGTTCCCCGGAACGATCTGGCTCGCCGACGAGGCCGCCTCGACGATCACGGTCTACGAGCCGAACGACTACGGCGGAGCGGTGTTCGAGTGCTCGGGGGCGAACGACCAGAGCCTCGATGAGGACGGCGACGGGTACACGAACGCCGACGAGATCGACAACGGGACCGATCCGTGCTCTGCGGGCGACGCGCCGCCCGACTACGACGGCGACGGCGTCTCGAACCTGAACGACGCGGACGACGACAACGACGCGCGGCCGGACACCTCCGATCCGTTCGCGCTCGATCCGCGGAACGGGAACCAGACGACGATCCCGGTGAGCTACACGTTCGATCCGGACGCGGCAAGCCCCGGAGGGCTCCTCGACTCGGGCTTCACCGGCCTGATGACCGACGGCTCGACGGACTACGCCTCGTTGTTCGATCCGAGCAAGATGGCCGTCGGCGGCGCGGCCGGCGTCTTCACCGTCGAGCACGTTCCGGGCGGCACGGCCGCGCGGACGGTGAACACGCAGCATTACGGGTTCCAGTTCGGCGTGAACGCGAAGCCGACCTTCACGGGCCCGTTCACCGTTCACACCCGGGTAATGGCGCCGTTCGCGGGCATCACGCCGGCGCCGGGCCAGGAGTTGGGCCTCATGCTCGGAACGGGCGACCAGGACAACTACGCGAAGCTGGTCGCCTCCGGAACCGACGGCGGCAGCATCCGATTCGCCCGGGAGGTCGGCGGCGTGATCGACACGCGCCGCGCGACGGCGGTGTCGCTGCCGGGGCCGGACGCGGTCGATCTCTACTACGACGTGGATCCGGCCGCCTCGACGGTCCGGCCGAGCTTCACCGTGACGGACAACGGGAACACGAGCGCGCGGACGTTCCTCGGGCCCGCGGTGTCGGTTCCCTCGAGCTGGTTCGTCGGGCCGAAGACGAGGACGGCCGTCGGTCTCATCTCCACCTCGAGCGGGCCGGGAGCCCCGTTCCCCGCGACGTGGGATCTGATCGAGGTGACGCCCGCCGGTTCCTCCGCCGCGTCGGCGCGGAGAACGCATCTCGATGCCCCCGTTCGAGCCGCGAACACCGGGTCGTGGACGACGGTCGCGCCATCGAGCTCACCGCTGCAGGAAGTCTCCTACGTCAAGGCGGGGAACCGCTTCTATCTCGCGTGGGGACGCAACGCCACTCAACAGGAGGCGTACAACCCGGTCACGAACACCTGGAAGACACTCTCCACGCCGTTGCCGGCGCAGCTCGATCACATCCAGGGCGTCTCGGTCGCAGGCAAGATCTATTACATCGGCGGGCTCCTCAAGTACCCGTCTCCCGAAACGGGGAGCGTCTGGATCTACCACCCGAAGACCGACTCCTTCTCCGCGGGCGCGCCGATGCCGGCGGGCCGGGAACGCGGCGCCGGAGGCGTCGCCGTTCACGACGGGAAGATCTACTACGCGGGCGGGCTCCACGGCGGCGTCGCGGTTCCGTGGTTCGACGAGTACGACCCCGCGACGAACACCTGGACCACGCTCCCCGACATGCCGACCGCGCGGGAGCACTCCCATGCCGCCGTCATCGGCGACAAGCTCTACGCGATCGGCGGACGAGACGGTGTCCCGATCGGCGAGAACGACGCCTACGACTTCACGACGGGAACGTGGGCGGACGACCTCGCGCCGCTGCCCACTCTCCGGTTGGGGTTCGCGACGGCGGCGGTCGGCAAGCGCGTCATCATCATCGGTGGCGAGAACCCCGACGTCGACACGGCCTTCGACACGGTGGAGTCGTACAACACCGACACCAACCGCTGGCGGCGGCTCACCCCGATGCCGACGGCGCGTCACGGGATCCAAGCGGTCGTCTGGCACGGCAAGGTCTTCATCGCGGACGGCGGAATGGTGCCGACGCGCGGCGCGCCGACGAACGTCCAAGAGGTCTTTCAGCCCTAGCGACGCGCCGAAGCGGGCTCGCCGGAAGCAGCCGGGCGCGCAACGTGAGCTACCCTCCGCGGATGCCCGATGCGGAGCGCCCGCCGCTCGACCGGCTGAACCTGCAGGACGAGATGTACCTCCGCATCGAGGAGCGCGGAGCTCCGATGCACGTGGCCGGACTCATCTTCCTCGACGCAGATCCCCTGATCGACGCGAGTGGAGACGTCCGGCTCGACGCGATCCGCACGCACATCGAGGGTCGCCTGTCCCCGCGGCTGCGCCAGGTGCTCCAACGAACCGGCCTCGGAGAAGGCCCGCGGGTGTGGGTGGACGACCCCGCGTTCGACATCGCAGCGCATGTCCGGGCTCGTTCGGTCCCGGCGCCGGGCGACGAAGCCTCTCTGCTCGGCGTGGTCGAGGAGCTCAACGAGCCTCCGCTCCCGCGGGCGCGCCCGCTCTGGGAGCTCTGGATGCTCTCGGGCCTCTCCGGCGGCAGGCTGGCGATGTTGATCCGTTTGCACCACGTCGTCGCCGACGGCATCGCCGCGCTGGCGCTGCTCGGTTCCTGGTTCGACTTCGTTGCCGACCCCGCGACGCCGCAGTTGCCCGAACGAGACCTCGTTCCGGCGCCTTCGCGCCAGGAGCTCCTCGAGGACAACCGACGTCGGATCGCTCGGCACATCGCGAGCGGCTCGTCGTCTCTGTTTCACCCGACGCGGTGGGTGCCCGAGGCCGCGCTCACCGCGAGAACCGCCGTCACCGCGCTCGCCGGGGGCCTCGCGCCGCGTACGTCGCTCAACCGTCCCGTGGGGCAGCGGCGGCGACTGCTTCTCGCTCGCGCCGATCTCGGGCGCGTCAAGGCCGTCGCGCACGCCCACGGCGCGAAGGTCAACGACGTCGCACTGACGGCGATCGCGGGAGGCGCGCGGGTGCTGCTCGAGCGACGCGGAGAGCCCACCGACGTGGAGCTGCGAGCCATGGTTCCGGTCTCCCAGCGGCCTTCGGACAACATCGCGAGCGGCGGGAACGTCGTCGCGGTGATCGTCGTTCCGCTTCCGGTCGGCGAACGCGACGCGACCCGGCGGCTGGAGCGCATCGCCCGGGACACCGCCGAGCGGAAGAAGCGACCCGTCCGCCAGTGGGACCAGTTCCCGACGGCCATCACGGCGCTGATGAACCACCAACGATTCGTCAACGTCTTCACCAGCAACATGCCAGGCCCGACCGTGCCGTGGTATTTCGCCGGAGCCCGCGTGCGGGAGATGTTCCAGATCGGCGCGATCCAGGGGAACGTCACGCTGAACGTCGGCGTGCTCTCCTACGCGGGCGTTCTCGGCATCGATGTCGTCGGAGACACCGACGCCGTCCCGGACCTCGAGGTCTTCGCCGCCGGACTCGACGGAACGTTCGAGGAGCTGGGTGTCCATCGACAGCGGGCGCCCTGAGGTCCCATACGGGCTCTGGGCGTCATGAAACGGATCCGGCTGAACGGAGACGGACCTGCCGACGCCTCGGGAGGAGGAGAGCCATGAAGCACATGCTGGTGAACACGCACAACGCGGAAAGCTGCGGGTTCCGCAGCGAGGAGGACGGCAATGCGATCGGCGCCGCGATCGAGGGCCTCATGAAGTCCGGGCTCACGGTGGAGCACTTCTGGATCAACCGCGCGGCGCACTCGTTCTTCATCGTCGTGGACGCGCAGAGCGCGCACGAGGTCGATGAGGGACTCCTGAAGGCGGTCTCGTCGGCCGGACCCACACGGAGATCTTCCCGATCATGACGATGGAGGAGGTCCGCGAGGCCGCGCAGCGCAGTTCGATGTAGCCTCCGTCGGCGTCGATGCACGACATCGCGCTGATCCGCTCCAACGTTCTGACGCCCGCGGGCGACCGGAGCTTCGCGACCCGCGAAGCCCTTCTGATCCGCGACGGTCGGATCGAGGCGGTCGGCTCCGAGGAGGAGATCCGCGCGAAGGCTCCTCCGCGGACGGAGTTCCGCGACCTCGATGGACGAACGGTCGCGCCGGGCTTCGTCGACGCGCACATCCATCCGATCTTCTACGGGCTCGGCCTGGAGGGCGTTCCCTGCCTTCCCCCTCGCGTGAGCTCGATCGCCGACCTCCGGCGTGAGGTGGCGGCGGCGATCGCGACGGCACCGGAGGGCTCGTGGATCTGGGGCCAGGGTTACGACGACACACGGCTGGACGAGCAACGCCATCCGACGCGCGAGGACCTCGACGACGTCTCCCGCGACCGGGCCGTGGTCCTCACGCGCGTCTGCGGCCACATGTGCGTCGCGAACTCCCGCGCGCTGGAGCTCGCCGGCGTCGACGCCCGTACACCCGACCCGCCGGGAGGACGGATCGAGCACGACCGCGACGGAGAGCCGACCGGCCTCCTCCTCGAGACAGCGGAGGAGTTGGTGCTGCGGCACGTCGTCCACGGTCGCGAGGCCGTGGAACGAGCGATCGGCCGGGTCTCCGACGATCTCCTGCAGCGCGGCGTCACCTCCTGCTGCGACGCGTGGCTCGGCTACACCGACGGCCAGGACGAACGCGACGTTTGGATCGATGCTCTCTCGCAAGGAAGCTTCCGGCCCGGGATCTCCTTCCTCGCGCACCACTCCGTCTGGAGCGAGGATCCGAGCCGCTACGCTGACGGTCCGCTCGACGTGATCGGCGTGAAGCTCGTCGCGGACGGCAGCGTCTCCGGCGGTTCCGCGGGCGTCTCGGAAGCCTTCCACGATGACAAGGACCAGCGCCTCTTCGTCTACGAGCGGGAAGAACTGAACGCCATCTGCCGCGAGGTCGCACGGCGCGGCCTGGTGATCGCGGTCCACGCCATGGGAGACGACGCGATCTCCATGGCGCTCGACGCGATCGAGAACGCGGGGCCGCCGAACAAAGGCCATCGGATCGAGCACTGCACGCTCCCGAAGCCGGCCGATATCGATCGCATGGCGCGACTCGGCGTCACGCCCGTGATGCAGCCGGTCTTCCTCTTCGCCGAGGGAGAGGCCTACCGATCGAAGCTCGGCGAGGAGCGTTCCCGGTGGGCGAACCCCGCCCGCACGATGATCGACACCGGCGTCTCGATCGCGCTCGGATCCGACGCGCCGGCCACCACCTGGGGAGAACCGACGGACGTCCTCCTCGGCATCGAGACCTCCGCCGTTCGTCGCACCTGGGCGGGCTCGAGCCTCGGCGACGAGCAGGCGACGAGCGTCGGCGAGGCCCTGACCGCCTATACGGCGAGCGCCGCTCGGGTGTCGGGCTTCCGGGACCGCGGCGAGATCGCACCGGGGAAGCGCGCCGACCTCGTCGTCCTGTCCGCGGACCCGCTCCGCACGCCGCCGGAGGAGGTCCACGGCATCGAGGTCACGGCGACCGTGCTCGGCGGGAAGGTCGCCTTCGGGGAGCTCTGAGCCGCGCCCGGGGATCGGTTTGCCTGCGTCCTCCCTGGGGGAAGCATCGGCGAACGCGATCCAAGGAGGCTTCGGATGAACGCGATGGATCTGTTGAAGCAGGACCACGAGAAGGTCAAGAAGCTCATGGAGGAGATCGACTCAACGACCGAGCGAGGGGTCAAGACCCGCGAGGAGCTCTTCGCGAAGTTCAAGGAGGAGATGTCCGTCCACGAGCGGATCGAGGAGGAGATCTTCTACCCGCGCCTGACCGAGCAGGCCAAGACGAAGGAGATCGCGCTCGAGGGCTACGAGGAGCACCACGTCGTCGACGTCGTGATCGGAGAGCTCGACAACGTTC
>JBJMLP010000130.1:0-6022 GCA_045805245.1 Actinomycetota bacterium
CCAGCGCATCGAGCCATCTGCCGCATCGAAAGCTCGGAGGAGCCCGTCGAAATTGACGACGAAGACTCTGCCTGCATCGTAGGCAGCGGCTGACCAGTTGTAGGTGCCGCTGATGTTGCGATGCCACGCCACGTCTCCGGTCCCAGCGTCGAAGGCGGTGAGACGGGAGCCGTATGAGCTCGGCGGGGTCGCGGACGTCACGATGACGAGCCCCTCGGCGATGATCGGGTAGGAGGGTCCGTTCAGGGGGACACTCCAGCGCTTCGTAAGCGGAAGGCTGATCGCGGGGTCGACCACGTGGCCGTCGTGGGAGATCGTCGACTGGTAGGTCACCGAATCGGTCGAGTCCCTCACCGCGACGCCCTGCGCGCGCGGCGCGGCGGCTCCAGGAACCGCGGCGAAGATCGCGATCAACGCGGAGAGGAATGCGGTCGCCGTCGCACGTCGCACGAAGAGGTCTCCTGGGGAAGTCTCGTCTTACGGAAGCATCGGCGCTGCCTAGCGGCCTCTTGAGCTGCGCCGATGATCCTGACGGCCGCTGAAGGCTCAGGATTTCCTCACCGGCGACCGATGCTTACCTGGACGCATCTCCCTGCCGTGGAGACGTGGCTCAGGCACGCGAAAGGCAACGAAACCGTGAAGGAACCGCCCCCCGACGCCACGGAAGTGCTGCTCGTCGACGACGAGCCCCAGGTGATCTGGATGCTCCAGTTCTCCCTGCAGGCCGAGGGCTATCGCACGCTCAGCGCGCGGAACGGCCTCGCCGCGCTGCAGGTCCTCCGGGAACACCGGCCCGAGCTGATGCTGCTCGACATCATGATGCCGGTGATGGACGGATGGAGTGTCTTGGAGGCGCTCCAGGAGCTCGACGCAGACGAGCGTCCGCGCGTGATCGTCGTCTCCGCGCGCGCGAGCTCGCGCGACCGTCAGAAGGCGAAGGAGCTCGGCGCGGATGCGTTCGTCGCGAAGCCGTTCAACGTGGACGAGCTGCTGCGCGTGCTGAAGGAGCTCGAACCGGGCACGCTCTCAGCGCAGGCATAGAGGGCCGCCGTCGGGCTACGTCTGCGAAGACGCGAAGCGCTGGCTCTCCTTCGGCACCACGGTCGTTCCGACCGCCTTGCACACCAGCACCGGCTCGGGGAGCATCTCCGCCGCGGAATCGCTGATATCGGGTCGCACCGTGATGACCTTCCACGCTTCGAACTCGCACTTTCGCGAGGTGGTTCCGACGTTCACGATCCGGCCCCGGGCCTCGATGAAGTCGCCGGCGTGCACCGGCGCGAGGAACTCCACGGATTCGTAGGCCCGGAACAGTCCCTCGTCGCCGTCCTGCTTGATCGCGAGCTCCGTGATGAGGTCCCCGAAGATCTCCAGCATCGTCGCTCCGGCGACGAGCTCTCCTCCGTAGTGCGCGTCCTCCGATCCCATGCGGCGACGGATGAAGGCCTCGGGCAGCGCCATCGGTTCCTCCTTCGGAACGTTCAGGAGACGACCTTGCCGAAGCGGATCCCGCGTCCCGGAACCCGTTCCAGCCGGTCGTCCTTGGTTCGGACGAAGTACGTGTCCGCGGCGGCGTCGTAGGACTCCAGGACGCCGACCACCTCGCTCTGGAAGCCGTTTGGGAGCTCGAACTGGAAGGAGACCCTTCGTCCGAGGTCCTCCGGCGTGACGAGGTTCCGCGCGCTCATCGGCGGCAACCCTACCGGTTATCGTCCGACGCGCTGGATGGATCCCGGTGGAGGTTCGCCGAACGCGTCGGGATGGATCGCCCACGCGAGGACCTCCAGGCCGTCGACGATGCGCGGGCCGGGCCGGGAGAAGTACGACGTCGCGTCGACGGCGAACACGTCTCCGTCGCGGGCGGCCGGCGTGGAGGCGAACTCGGGCTGCTCGAACAGCTGTGACGCCTCGTCGGCCGCCTCCTCGAGGTAGTAGCCGCACGGCATGAAGACGACGACCTCCGGCGCGGCATCGGCGATCTCGCGCCAGGTCACCGCAGTCGACGGCTCTTTCGGCTCGTTCAGCAGGTTCGTGCCGCCCGCGATCTGCACCATCTCCGGGATCCAGTGGCCGCCGACGAACGGGGGGTCGGCCCATTCGAGCGCGAAGGCTCGGATCGTCGGAAGGCGCGCGGCGGTGCGCCGCACGGCGTCGATCCGGTTCCGCAGGCCGTCCACGAGCGCATCCGCCTCCGCCTGACGTTGGAGAAGGCGGCCCGCCCGAGCGATCGAGCCCAGGATCTCCTCGAGCGAGTGCGGATCGAGCGAGACGACGTCCGCGTCGGTCGTGCCGAGTTCCTCCAGCGCCCGCTGCACCTGGCCGGAGGGAACCGCGCACACGCGGCAGAGGTCCTGCGTGAGGATTACGTCGGGTTGCACGCGGCGGATCAGGTCGCGGTCGAGCGTGTAGAGCGGCTGCTGCTCCGCCATCTTGTCGCGGACCGCGTCGTCGATCTCCCTCGCGGATCGAGGATTCACCGACGGGATCGCGCTCCCCGACACGACGGGCTTCGTCGTCGCGTCGGCCGGGTAGTCGCACTCCTCCGTGACTCCCTCCAGATCGTCGCCGAGGCCGAGCGCGTAGACGATCTCCGTCGCGGAGGGGATCAGCGAGATGATCTTCATCGGGGGAGCCTCCGCAACCTCTCTCCGTCCGAAAGCAGCTGAACCAGCGACGTGAGCGCGCGGCCGGCGTCCGCTCCGTCGAGCACCCGGTGGTCGAACGTCAGGGAGAGCGTGCAAGCGGGCCGCGCAGTGACGTCGCCGTCGACGACCAGCGGACGAGGCTCGATGACGCCGAGGGCGAGGATCGCCGATTCGCCCGGAACGAGGAGCGGCGTTCCGGCCTCCGACCCGTAGCTTCCGGTGTTGGAGACGGTGATCGTGCCTTGCGTGATCTCCTCGGGCTTGAGGGTTCCGTTGCGCGCGGCCTCGGCGAGGCGTGCGATCTCACGAGCGATCTCCGCGATGCCGAGCGCGCGGACGTTCCGGAGGACGGGGACCGCGAGGCCCTTGCCCGTATCGGTCGCGATGCCGGCGTTGACGCGACGGTGGAACCGGATCTCTCCAAGGTCCTGGGAATACGACGCATTGAGGGCGCGGTGATCGTTGCACACCTCCGCGAGCGCGCGGACCACGACCGGGAGCGGGCCGACGCCGAGCGCGTCTCGGAACGTCTCGAGCGCCGTGCAGTCGAGGGTGCGCCAGGTGGTCACCATCGGCACCTCGCGAACGAGCCGCGTCAGCCGTTCGGCGATCTCCCTGCGGCGGTCCGGGATCGGAACCGCGTCGTACTCCGCGGCGCTCGAGACGGCGACCGCGGGGCTCTCCTCCGGTGCGCTCGCGACCGGCGAGCCTTCCTCCATCGACGGGAGCTCGACGACATCTCCTCCCATCTCCGCGGCGTTCTCGACGTCGTCGACGCCGATGCGACCGCCGGGCCCGGTTCCTTCCACGGCGGAGATGTCGACGCCGAGCTGCCGCGCGAGCTTCCGCGCCGCCGGAGACGCCGACACCGGCCGCCGCTTCATCGGGACCGTGGTGCGCGTCGAGACGCCGGCCATCGCGGCCGGCGGAGCGATCGGCATCGTGTTGACGCCCTCCAGCTCGAAGGTCACGAGCGGCTCGCCGACACGGACGACGTTCCCGGCGAGCGCGTGGAGCTGCGCGATACGGCCGGCGTGCGGCGAGGGGATCTCGACCGTGGCCTTCGCCGTCTCGATCTCCACGATCGGTTCGTTCAGTCCGACACGCTGGCCTGGCTCCACCAGCCACGCGGAGACCGTCGCTTCCTCGAGCCCCTCGCCGAGGTCGGGGAGGACGAACTGCGTCAGCGTGGCCATGCTCTCGTCTCCATCAGTACTGGACAGTCCGTCGCACCGCTTCGACGATCCGCTCCACGCTCGGGAGCCAGCGCTGCTCGAGCGAGGCCGGCGGATACGGCGTGTCGTACCCGGTCACCCGCAGGACCGGAGCCTCGAGCGAGTCGAACGCGAGCTCCATGATGCGCGCGACGACCTCGGCGCCGAGGCCGAGGGTCATCGGCGCTTCGTGCACGACGACGGCGCGACCCGTCGACCGCACGGCGGAGGCGATCGTTTCGAGATCGAGGGGCGCGAGCGATCGGAGATCCACGACGCCGGCATCGACTCCCTCCTCACGCAGCGCGTCGGCCGCCTTCACGGATCGAGCCACCATCGCCCCGTAGGAGAGGATCACGCACGCGTCGCCGTCGCGGATCCTTCGGGCCTGATGGAGCGGCAGGCCGTCCGTCTCGAGCTCTCCCGTCTCCTTGGCCCAATAGCGGCTCTTGGGCTCGAGGAAGATGACGGGGTCGGGCTCCTTCATCGATTGGACGAGCATCCGGTACGCATCGAGCGGCGTGGAGGGCGCGACGACGCGGAGACCCGCCGTGTGCGCGTAGTACGTCTCCGGGCTCTCGCCGTGGTGCTCCTTGCCGCGGATGCCGCCGCCGAACGGGATGCGGATCACCATCGGAACCGGCGCGCGACCCTTGGTGCGGTACCGGTACTTGGCGACGTGGGAGATCACCTGATCGAGCGCCGGATAGGAGAAGCCGTCGAACTGCATCTCCGCGACCGGTCTCCATCCCGCGAGGGCGAGGCCGATGGAGACCCCGGCGATGCCTGCCTCGGCGACCGGCATGTCGAAGACGCGCTCGGGCCCGAACTCGCTCTGGAGACCCTCCGTCACGCGGAAGACGCCACCGAGGCGGCCGACGTCCTCGCCGAAGACCAGCAGGCGGTCGTCGCTGCGGAGACCCATCCGGAGCGCCGCGTTGAGCGCGCCGACCATCGTGACGTCAGGCACGGTCGCCCTCCGCGTACGTCCAGCGGAAGAGGTCGTCCTCGGGAGGCACGGGCGTCGCGATGACGCCGGCGCGGATCTCACCGACGCGGTGGGCAGCCTCCGTTTCGCAGTCGACGCGGAATGTCTCGTCGGCGATGCCTTCGCGCTGGAGGAATCTCGCGTATCGCTCGATCGGATCGAGCTCGCTCCACGCGGCCACGTCCTCGGGCGTGCGGTAGCGGGTGGCGTCGTCCGCGGTGGAGTGGGCCTCCATCCGATAGGTCATGGCCTCGATCAAGGTCGGGCCGCTGCCAGAGCGCGCACGCTCCGCCGCCTCGCGGGTGACCTTCAGGACGGCGAGAACGTCGTTGCCGTCGACCCGGACGCCGGGGAACCCGTACCCCTCCGAGCGGCGATAGACGGGTGCCGCGAACTGCTGGGAGGACGGCACGGAGATCGCCCACCCGTTGTTCTGACAGAAGAGCACGACGGGGGCGGAGAACACTCCGGCCAAGTTGCACGCCTCGTGGAAATCTCCCTCGGAGCTGGAGCCCTCGCCGAAGTACGCGAGCGAGCAGGCCGCCTTTCCGTCGAGCTTGAGGCCCATCGCGTAGCCCACGGCGTGCACGATCTGCGTCGCGACCGGCACGCAGATCGGAGCGAACCGGTGCTCGTAGGGGTCGTACGGTCCACCGTGCCAGGTTCCTCGGTGGTACTGGAGGTACTCCACGACGTCGACCCCGCGCACGATCGCCGCGGCGAGCTCCCGGAACGAGGGGAAGACGAAGTCCTCCGGTCCCAGCGCGAACGCGCTTCCGATCTGCGCAGCCTCCTGGCCGAGGAAGGCGGGGTAGACGGTCAGCTCTCCCTGGCGCTGGAGCGCGACGCAATCCCGGTCGATCGCGCGAGCGAGGATCATCAATCCGAGGAGCTCGCGGAGCTCGTCTTCCGAGAGGCCGACGTCGGCATCTCCGGTCGGAGTGCCGTCGGGAGCGATCAGCTGAATCGCGTGGTCGACGGGGTCGGTCGCTCGCATGCCTGTGCGCTCCACCGTGCCGGGGAACCCAGCATAGGTGCTCGCTCCGAGAGCGGCTCCTACAGCTCGCAGCCGATGGCGTTGTCGCCGGCGTCGATCACGCAAGTGTCGGTGTTCGCGTTCCCCTGCGCAGTGTCGTTGCCGGAGACTTTGTCGCGCGTCTTCACGAAGTCGTTCC
>JBJMLP010000131.1:0-17415 GCA_045805245.1 Actinomycetota bacterium
CACCGACCGTCCGGACGGTCGGTGCCCTCGCTCGCCATCCTCGCGCTCGCGTTCCTGGCCGCGGTATACCTGTTCCCGTCGTTCGCGTTCGGATTCCTTCCGACGCTCGTCGCGCTCACGCTCCTCGGGATCCCTCCGATCCTCGTCAACACCTACGTGGGCATCCAGCAGGTCGACTCCGACACGGTGGAGGCTGCCCGCGGGATGGGCATGAGCGGGCGCCAGGTCCTGTTCGGCTTGGAGGTTCCGCTCGCGACCCCTCTGATCATGACCGGCTTGCGTCTCGCGGCCGTGACGATCGTCGCGACTGCCACGCTCTCCGCGCTGATCGCCGGCGGCACGTTCGGGCGCTACATCGTCGACGGCTACGCGAATCAACAGATCGCGAAGGTCGTCGCGGGCTCGATCCTGATCGCGGTTCTCGCGATCGCCACCGACGGGTTGTTCTCCCTGCTGCGGAGGGCGACCGCGCCACGGCTCTCCTCCGAATCGCGGCGCGGTCGCGCTGCCGCGAGCGCCTGATACCGAGCATGGGACCTCGGAACTCCGCGAATATCCCCTGGGTAGCAGCGGCCTCGACCCCCCTGCTAGGGTTCGCGGGTCCACGTCCGGGGTTGGGCGCCCCATGAGCAAAGGATCGGAGGAGTACCCATGCGGAAGCACCGCACGTTCGTCCTCGGGGCGAGTGTGCTGGCGGTGGCCCTGCTGGCCGGCGCCTGCAACTCGGGTGGGGACGACAACAGCGCGGGGAGCGGCACGACGCCGTCCGCCGCCGCGAAGGGAACATTGGTGGTCGGCGTCTCCGGTGCGTTCGCGGAGAACCAGCTGGTCGCCGAGATGTACGCACAGGTCCTCGAGAACGCCGGTTACACCGTCAAGCGCGAGCTCGATATCAAGAGCCGCGACGTCGGGAACGCGGCGCTCGCGTCCGGCAAGCTCGATCTGAAGCCGGAGTACACGGGCTTCGACCTCCCCACCTACGACAAGAACGCGACGACGAACGGCGACCCCGCAACGGTCGCGAAGGCGTTGACCGATGCCATCGCGTCGAAGGGCCTCGTCACGTACGCGTTCTCTCCGGCGAACAGCACCAACGTGTTCGTCACGACGCCAGAGACGGCCCAGAAGAACAACCTCACCGATCTGAGCAGCGTCACCTCTGCTGCGGGACAGATGACGCTGGGAGCACCCGCGGACTGCACGACGGCGGCCTTCTGCATCCCGGGCCTCAAGAAGACGTACGGCATCCAGTTCCAGGATTTCAAGCCGCTCGACCCTGGAACGCCGACGGTCGCGGCCCTCGATAGCGGAGCGATCGACGTGGGAGAGCTCTTCTCGCTCGACCCGACGATCTCGGACAAGGGCTACCACGTGCTGACGGACGACATGAACCTCCAGGCGGACGGGAACTTCATCCCGGTGGTCCGCAAGGAGGTCGCCTCGGATCAGCTCGGGCAGCTCCTCGACAGCGTCACGACGAAGCTGACCGACGACAACATGCGAGAGATGGTCGGTCAGGTCCAGAACCAGCACATGGACGTCTCCGATGTGGCGAAGACGTTCCTTCAGAACCAGGGCATCCTTTAGGAGGAGCCCGTAACGCTCCTGAGGGAGCCAAGGACGCAAGGGGACGCGCCCCGCGCCGATGCGGCGCGGGGCGCTCCTCGTTCTCGGACCGAGGGCGACTGAAAGGGAGGCGGGAGCATGGCTGAGGACTTCGACGTCGTCGTGATCGGAGCGGGACCTCCGGGAGAGAACGCCGCGGGCCGGGCGGCCGACGGCGGACTCTCGGTCGCGATCGTGGAGGAGCGACTCGTCGGCGGTGAATGCTCCTTCTACGGCTGCATCCCGTCGAAGACACTGATCCGCCCCGGCGACGCGATCGCGGCCGCGAAACGAGTCCCGGGGGCCGCGGAAACCGTCACCGGCACGGTCGACGTCCAGGCCGCCTTCGCTCAACGCGACTACATGACGAGCGACTGGGACGACTCGAGCGGGCTCCCGTGGCTGGAGAGCGAGGGCATCGAGCTCGTTCGCGGCCACGGACGTCTCGACGGCGAGCGACGCGTCACCGTCGATCTGAAGGAAGGCGGAACGCGGGCCCTCACCGCATCGAAGGCCGTCGTCGTCTCGTGCGGCTCGACGGCATTGATGCCGCCGATCGAGGGGCTCTCCGACGCCCGGCCTTGGGACAACGTCACCGCGACCTCCACCAAGGAGGTGCCGCGGCGACTCCTCGTCCTCGGTGGAGGCGCGATCGGCGTGGAGCTCGCACAGTGCTTCAAGCGTCTGGGCGCGGAGGAGGTCTCCGTCTTCGAGGGCGGACCGCGTCTCCTCGGCCGGGAGGAGCCCTTCGCCGGCAAGGACGTGCAGGAGGCCTTCGAGAAGGAGGGCATGACGGTCGTGACGGGGACGAAGGTCACGTCGGTGCGCCGGGACGGCTCCGACGGTCCGGTCGTCGCGACGCTCGAGGACGGACGGGAGTTCACCGGCGACGAGATCCTGGTCGCCGTCGGCCGGCGGCCTCGCACCGGCGATATCGGCCTCGACACCGTCGGACTCGGCGACCTCGCCGGGAAGTACCTCGACGTCGACGACCGGATCCACGTGAAGGGCGCGCCGGAGTGGCTCTACGCCGTCGGCGACTGCAACGGCAAGGCGATGTTCACCCATATGGGCAAGTACCAGGGGAGGCTTGCGGGCGACATCATCGCCGGAAAGCAGGCGCGCGACCTCGTCGAGCCCGACGTCATCCCGCGCGTCACGTTCACCGACCCGCAGGTCGCAGCGGTCGGGCTGACGGAGGAGCAGGCACGCGAGAAGGCCTTGAGTGTCCGCGCCGTCACCTACGCGATGCCGAGCGTGTCCGGCGTCTACGTGCGCGGCAACGACATGGTGGGAACCGGCCAGATGGTCGTCGACGAATCGAACCGCACGATCGTCGGCGCGACGTTCACCGGGCAGGACGTCCAGGAGCTCGTCCACGCCGCGACCATTGCGATCGTGGGAAAGGTGACGCTCGAGGAGCTCTGGCACGCCGTGCCGTCGTTCCCGACGATCAGCGAGATCTGGCTGCGCCTGTTGGAGACCTACGGGCTCTAGGACTCAGTGCGCCGGTGCGCGCTCCCCGGCTCGGATCGGAACGTCGATCCGGTTGGGCGGCGGCGCGAGCGGACAGACCCACTGCGGGTCGTACGCGCACGACGGGTTGTAGGCGAAGTTGAAGTCAAGGACGAGGCGGTCGTCCTCCATGCCGAGGTCGGCTCCCTTCCCGGTGTCCAGGAGGTACCGGCCGGCGCCGTAGGTCTCCGATCCGCCGGTCGCGTCGCGGAACGGCACGAAGACGCCGCCGACGTATCCGTCGAGCCAGTACAGCTCGAGCGCCGCGGAAACGCCACCCACCCCGAAACGCGCCTCCGCGAAGCGGGAGAACCCGTACGTGCCGTTCCCGCTCGTCTCGATCTCGTACTGCTCGGGATCCTTGTCGACCACCTCCGCAAGGATACGAAGCGCGGGGTCGTACTCGAAGAACGGCAGCCCGGGGAAGGTCTCGCGCTCTCCTTGAGGAAGGGGCGACTGGGGATGATCCCGGAAGAGATCGTTCCGCACGGCGCGCCAACGCTCCCACGCGCGACCGGGATCGGGTGTGGTGCGGACCTCCTCGTAGAGCGCGGCCACGCGGCGTCGCCAGTCGGCGAGCGTCAAACGATCGTGCATCAGGTGCCGGCGGTCTGCGCGGGCTCGGGCGCCGGCTCCTCCAGCCCGGCTTCGACGGGCCCACCGCCGCGGTTGCGAATGCCGAACCAGTTCACGCCGGATCCGACGATCAGCAGTCCGGCGGACAGGACCATCGCGACGTGGAAGGAGTGCGTGGATGCCTCCTTCGCGGCCGCCTGGACGTTCTGGGGCACCGACGGATCCGGAGGATTGAGCGGCGGGATCTCCTGGCGGACCTGCTCGGACGACGTGTTGACGCTCGGCACCCGCGCGTGGAGTCCCGCGTAGAAGGTCGCCGCGATCGCGACGAAGATCAGCGCGCCGGCGAGCTGCGGACCGACCCTGGAGATGGCGTTGTTGATCGCCGATCCGAGGCCGGCGTTCCGCTTCGGGATCGACGTCATCAGCGCGGTCGTGAGCGGCGCGACGAGCATCATGATGCCGAGGCCGAAGAGGATGTGGCCCGGAAGCAGGTCGCGGTAGTAGTCGGCCGGCGGCAGGACGGTGCCGTTCGAGGTTCCGAAGACCCACGGCTCGCTCGTGGACGGGATACGCGCCCACCACAGCACGCCGAGCGCCATCACGAACGGGCCGACCGTCATGAAGATGCGCGGACCGTACCGGGCCGCGAGCGTTCCGAACTTCGAGGAGAACAAGGCCAGGAACAGCGACCCCGGTACCCCGGCGAAGCCTGCCGCCGCGGCGTTGTATCCGAGTGTCCCCTGGTTGAAGATCGCGAGATAGTAGAACGTTACGTACAGCGCGCCGTAGATCACGAGCGTGGAGATGTTCGTCACCGTGAAGTTCCGGGAGCGGAACAACTCCAGCGGCACGAGAGGATGCTCCCGATGCCGCATCAGGAAGGGGAACGCGATCGTCGCGGTCACGCCGATCGCGAGGGAGACGTACGCGACGACGCCGTGCCACTCCTCCTGCTGACCTCGGATCGCGCCGAACGCGAGACCGCCCACCGCGAGCGCGACCACGCCCGCTCCGAGCCAGTCGAAGTGGCTGGAGGCGGTCTCGTCGCGGGACTCCTCCACGTGGCGCGCCGTCGCGTAGATCGCGAGAAGCACCAGCGGGATGTTGATGAGGAACGCCGCTCTCCATGAGATCGAGTCGACGAGCAGCCCACCGATGAACGGCCCGAGGATCGTCGTCGCCGCCGACGCTCCCGCCCAGATGCCGTAGGCGCGGCCCTGCTCCTCTCCGTCGAAGGTCGCGCTGATCAACGCGAGGGAGCCCGGGACGAGGATCGCTCCCGCCGCGCCCTGCAGCACGCGGAACGCGATCAGGAACTCCATCGTCGGAGCGAGACCGCAGAGCACCGACGTCGCTCCGAACCCGATGAGGCCGATCAGGAACATGCGCTTGCGGCCGTAGTAGTCGGCGAGCGCCCCGGCGAGGATCAGGAGCGCGGCGAGCGTCAGGAGATAGCCGTTGTAGACGTAGGACTGCGCCTCCAGCACGCCGAACAACCGGCTCGGAAGCTCCTCCCCGATCTTCGGAAGCGCGACGTTCACCACGGTGGAGTCGAGGAAGACGATGCCCGATCCGAGGATGACCGCGAGCATCGTCCAGCGCTTGGTGGCGGTCACGGACCCCTCCTTCGCTCCGCGGCGCGCGAGGGCGCTGCCGCCCCTGCGCCTGTCAGCCGCTCGTTACCCGGGCGCGCTGATCGTTCGTCAGGCCGGAACGTCGGCGGTCTCGGGTTCATTCCCCGCAGCCGCGTCGGGATCGAGGAGAACGCGCACGGCCTCCGCAGGCAGATGGACCGCGACGGGGGCCCCCTGGTCGTACGGGAGCGACGAGCCGGTGTTCTGCACCCATGCCTGGAGCGTCTCCCCCGGAGCGAGCCGCACGATCACCTGCATGATCGATCCGACGTAGACGACCCGCTCCACCATCCCGGGAACACGGTTCTCTCCGGAGGCCCCCTGGTCCTCCAGGCGAACGCGCTCCGGGCGGATCACGATCTTGACCGGACCGTGGGCGTCGGTGTCGCCCTGCGTCGCGGCGATCTCGAAGTTGCCGAGCCGCACGCGCGCGCGACCGTTCCCGTCCGAACCCTCCGCCGTCCCCGCCATCAGGTTGGAGACGCCGAGGAAATCGGCGACGTACGTGGTCGCCGGATCCTCGTAGACCTCGTGCGGCGTGCCGACCTGCACGACGCGCCCGGCCGACATCACCGCGATGCGGTCGGACATCGTGAGCGCCTCCTCCTGGTCGTGCGTCACGTAGATGAACGTGATGCCGATCTCCTCCTGGAGGGCCTTCAGCTCGATCTGGAGCGCCTTCCGGAGTTTCGCGTCGAGGGCGCCGAGCGGCTCGTCCAGCAGCAGGACCGCGGGGTTGAGGATCAACGCGCGCGCCAGCGCGACGCGCTGTTGCTGTCCGCCGGAGAGCTGCGACGGCCGCCGCTTGTCGTAGCCCTCGAGACGAACGAGCGCGAGCGCGTCCAGGACGCGCTTGCGGACATCCTGCTTCGGCACGTCCTTGTAGCGGAGGCCGAACGCGACGTTGTCGTAGACGTTCAGGTGGGGGAACAGCGCGTAGTTCTGGAACACCGTGTTGACGTTGCGCTTGTGCGGCGGCGTCTCGGCCATGTCGACTCCGTCGAGCAGGATCTGACCGTCGGTCGGCCGCTCGAAGCCCGCGATCAGGCGGAGCGTGGTGGTCTTCCCGCAGCCGGAGGGTCCCAGCAGGGAGAAGAACTCACCGGCAGGCATGTGGAGGTTGACGCCGTCGACGGCCGCCACGTCGGCGAACCGTTTGACGAGATCGACGAGTTGAACTTCGCCACCGGCCATTCGCCAGGGGAGAATACACGGGCTGCCGAGCGCGTGCTTGGCCGCGCAACCCACCAGGGAGGCCACCGATCGAGACCTCGAAGACCCGTCTGGGCAGCGGGATCCCGCCGCTGCTCGCGGCCTACTGGACGTTCGGGCAGTACTGGGGCGTATGGGTCGTCGTGTTCCCGGAATACCTCCGATCCAACGGCGTCTCCGCCGGAGAGGCGGGATGGCAGTTCGGCATGATGGCCGCGGTCTCCATCGTGGTGATGACGCTCCTCGCGCCGCGGCTGCAGGGACTTCCGCACACGACGACGGTCCCGGCCGCGCTCGCGATCATGGGCACCGGAGCGTTCCTCGTCGCCTTCCTCCCCGCGGAGTGGCTCTGGCTCGCGTTCGTCGTCCTCGGGTTCGGCAACGGCCTGATCGATGTCTTCGTCAACGTCGCCGCGCAGGGCATCGAGTCCGGCAGCGGGCGGCCGGTGTTCCAATGGCTTCATGCCGCGTACAGCGTCGGCGGCATCACCGGCGCGCTCGGCGCCGGCGTCGCGCTGACGCTGGGGGCGTCGTTCCGGACGTGCCTCGCTGCGACCGCGGTGCTCCTTCTCGTCGCGGCCGCTTGGAACCTCCTCTCCCCCGCGCTGGCGCGCGCGGAGCGGGTCATCCAGGAACGTCCGGCGCGTGTGTCGCTCTCCGCCTTCGTCCGAAGTCCGGTGTTGATCGCGCCCGCCGTCGTGGTGCTGTTCGCCTTCCTCGTCGAGGGCTCGATGGACGTGTGGTCGGTGATCTATCTGCGGCACACGCTCGGCGCGACCGTGCTCGGCGCCGCGATCGCGTTCGCCGCGTTCGCGCTCGCGATGACCTTCGGTCGCGCGTTCGCGGCGCGCATCCTGTTCGATCTCGGTCCGCGCCGGACGATCCTCGTCTCGGGCATCGGTTCGCTCATCGCCGGCATCGCCGCGACGGTCGCGGGAACACCCGTCGTCGCGGCCGTCGCGTTCCTCGTCCTCGGGTTCTTCATCGCGTCGGCCGCGCCTGCCGCGTTCGGACTGGTGGAGCGCGCCGACGAGCACCCCGCCGTCGCGATCGCGGCGATCACCACCGTTGGCTATAGCGGCTTCGTCGTCGGCCCGCCGATCATGGGCTGGCTCGCGCAGACGGCGGGCCTGCGCGCGACGATCGGGCTGATGGTGCTCGCGACGACCGGCGTCGCGGCGGCCGGCTTCTTCACGCCGAGGAGGGCCGCCGACGCGGAGCCCTCGCTGCCGGGTTCGGGCGCAGAGACCTGAGCCCTTAGCCCTCCACGAGGTTGATGTAGATGTGCTTGAGCTCCAGGTAATCCTCGAGGCCCTGGGGACCGAGCTCGCGTCCGACACCCGACTGCTTGTACCCGCCCCACGGAGCCTCCGTCGGCGCGGGCTGTGAGTCGTTGATCCACACCGTGCCGGCGCGGAGGGCCTTCGCCGTGTTGATCGCCTTCTTGATGTCGCGCGTCCACACGGCGGCGGCCAACCCGTAGTCGTTGTCGTTGGAGAGGCGGATCACCTCGTCGACGTCCTTGAACGGGATCACGGTCATGACCGGGCCGAAGATCTCCTCGCGGGCGATCGTCGTGTCGTTCGTGGAGTCGTAGAAGATCGTCGGCGGCACGAAGTATCCGCCGGAGAGCGACGGATCGCTCGGCCCGTCGCCGAGGAGAGCGACCTTCGCCTCGTTCTTCCCCTTCTCGATGTAGCCGAGGACCCGCTCCTGCTGCTCCTTGGAGACGAGGGGACCCATCGTCGTGCCGGGGTCCAGTCCGCGACCGACCTTGACCTGCTTGCCTCGGTCCACCATCGCCTGGAGCGCGTCGTCGTAGATCGAGCTCTCCACGAACACGCGCGAGCCGGCGGAGCAGATCTCGCCCTGGTTCCAGAAGATGCCGTTGGTCGTTCCCTCCACGGCCTCGTCGAAGGCGGCGTCGGAGTAGAAGATGTTGGGCGATTTCCCGCCGAGCTCGAGGGTCACGCGCTTCAGCGTGTCCGCACCGTTGCGCATGATGATCTTGCCGACCTCGAGCGAGCCAGTGAAGCCGACCTTGTCCACCTTCGGCGAGTCGACGAGCGGGGCGCCGGCGGTCTCTCCGAAGCCGGTGATGACGTTCAGCACACCTGCGGGGAGACCCGCCTCCTCGAGGATCTTCGGGATCTCGAGCGCCGTCATCGGCGTCTGCTCCGCGGGCTTCAGGACCATGGTGCAGCCCGCGGCGATCGCCGGAGCCCCCTTCTGAACGGCCATCATCATCGGGTAGTTCCATGGCGTGATCGCCGCCGCGACCCCGACGGGCTCCTTGACGACGAGAGACATCGCGTCGCGGCCGACAGGTGGGATCTCTCCCATGACCTTGGTCGCCCAGCCGCCGTAGTACTCGAACATGAAGGCGACCTCGGCGATGTCCTCCTCGGCCTCGCCGATCGGCTTGCCGGAGTCGCGCGACTCGAGCTCCGAGAGACGCGCGTGCTCGCGCCGAACGATCTCCGCGGCCTTGAGGAGGATCGATTCGCGCTCACGCTCCGTGGAGCGCGACCACGGGCTCTCGTCGAACGCCCTCCGCGCGGCGTCGATCGCCGCCTCCGCGTCCTCGGGCTGCGCGTCCGGAACCGTCGCGAACGGCTCGCCGGTCGCCGGATCGAAGACGTCGAACCGCTTGCCGGCGGCCGCGTCCAGCCACTTGCCGTCGATGTACATCTGGGCGTCGCCCATTGGGTCGCCTCCTTGGTCCGATGGTGCCCTAGAACTCGGATGCCGCGCGCAGGTCGCGCGCCGGAGGCCTAAGCGTAGTACGACGCCGAAGAGCGGGACGGGCCGGCTCCGCTCAGCGCAGGCGGATCGGCCCCGCCGGGCTCAGTGGCTGGCGATGTACCAGATGATGACGCCGATCACGATCAGAACGAGGATCAGCGCGATGCCGCCGTATCCTCCTCCGCGGCGGCCGCCTCCTCCGCCTCGAACCACGCCGCGGCGACGACGCCCGAATCTCCTCCCCATGACTTCCCCCTTGGTCGGTCAGGTCCGTCTACCCGAAACCCCTGCGACCGAAAACCCTCCGCGTGCCGAGGCACTCGGAGGCCCGATCGGAGCGACATCCTAGGCCGGAGCCGCCGGACGCGTGCGCAGCCGCAGCGTCCCCCTTCCGCGAGCCGACCGATAGGATGGCCACATGCTCGTCTTCATCCTCATCCTGCTGCTGCTCGCGGCCGCGTTCGGCGTCCTCGCCGTCGTCGTGAAGACGGCGCTGATCATCGCGCTCTCCATCACGCTCGCGGTGATCTTCCTCGGCGCGATCGCGTACTACTACGGTCGTCACCGGGTCAATCGATTCCGGCGTGAGGTGGAGCGTCGCACCCTTCCGCCCGGAGCGCCGTAGGGCCGCCTCAGCGGCGTCCCGAGAACAGCGCTCGATACGCGCTCGGCGCGTTGTCCAGCATCCGCCAAGCTGCGGGCGGACGACGCCTCCGATCCGCAGCCCTCGCGTGCCGGAACATGCCGAGGACGGCGGAGCGGACGAGCGGCCAGCGGAACGGCTCGGGTGGAAAGCGGCCGATCGCGTCTCCGACCACGGGAAGTCGCGTCCACTCGTCGTCGCGCGCGAGCACCATCGACGCGAGCGTCTTGCCGCCGAGCTTCGTCGCGGCGAGTCCGTGTCCGGAGAAGCCCAGCCCGCAGACCACACCCGGGCAGAGCGTCGCGAAGAACGGGGTCCACGACGGCGTCACGTCGATCGGCCCGCCCCAGGCGTGGGTGATCCGCACGTCCTCGAGCGAGGGAAAGAGGTAGCGGAGGCCGCGCGCGGACTCCTCGGCGACCGAGGCGAGACGCGTCGCGCCGCGTCCGATCCTTCCGCCGAAGAGCGCTCCGGTCGTTCCACCGCCGATCGCGATGCGTCCGTCCCCCGTCGGACGAAGGTAATAGAGCATCTCCCGGAAGTCCGCGATGCCGACATTGCTCGTCCACCCGATCTCCCGGAGCCGATCCGGGATCGGCTCGGTGACGACCACGTAGTCGGCGATGTTCGCCAAGCGCGTGCGGAACCCTCTCCGACCCGTCGCCCACGCTCCGATCGTCAGGACGACGGAGTCGGCGCGAACGGCGCCACGCCGCGTCCTCACGACCGGACGCCCGTCTCCCTCGATCTCACGCATCGCCGTTCCCTCGTGGATCCGCACGCCCCGCTCGAGCGCCACCCGGCGCAACCCGCGCGCGAGGCGTGCGGGTTGCACGGTCGCGCAGTCGGCGATGAGCATCCCGCCCTCGACGACCGGCGACCGGGCGATGCTGCGGGCGCCCTCGCGGTCGAGCGGCTCGATCACGTTCAGGCCGAATCCGCGCGACCGCTCGAGGGGCTTCAGGTGCGCGCCGCGCTGGTCCGGATTCGTCTCCAGCATCGCGACGCCCTCCCGATGGAACCATGCGTCGACGGCATGCGTCTGGCACCAGGAACCGACCTCCGCCACCTGGTCGGCGAGGGCGCCGGCGTAGCGCAGGCCGGGCTCCTCTCCGTAGAGGCGGCAGAGGCCGTCGAGGTCGTGCCAGGAAGAGGAGACGAACCCGCCGTTGCGACCGCTCGCACCTCCGCCGCAGATGTCGGCCTCCAACAGGACGATCCGCAGCCCCGGATCCCGGTCGAGGAGCTCGTGGGCCGTCCACAGCCCGGCGAAGCCGCCTCCGAGGATGCAGACGTCGGCCGAGATGCGCTCCTCCAGGGGTGGACACGGCTCGCCCGGGTCCGCCGCGAGGGCCTCTTGCATCCAGAAACTTCGGACGTCACCGGGGCGTGGAACGATGGGCGCCATATCGTTGGAGCAGCCTAGATGAGACAACCCGATCGGCCCGACGAGATGCCCACGTTCCTGGACGAAGGACCGCCCAGGGGTACGACTCCTCGCGCCCGAGGGCCTCTCCGGGAGCGGAAACCACTCCGTGTCCGCCGTTCGGGCGCTCCGAGGCCCCCGGGTCCTCGGAAGTCGTTCGGTTCCAGGCTGCGGAGCCATCTCGGCTACCAGCTGCTCGTCCCGCTCCTCGTGATCGCCGTGCCGCTGGCCATCGTCGCTCGCCTGCACGACGCCCCTCCCCCGATCCGCGTCCTGTTGAACGACAAGCCCGTGCTCGTCTCCACCAAGACGACGTTCGGTGCGCTCCTCCGACAGCGCAAGCTGCGCGCGGCCGACGGAAGGCTGCTCGACGTCCAGGGAAAGGTTCTGAACCCCCACGCGGACCCCGGAGAGATCACGCTCAACGGCGATCCGGCGAAGCGCACGCTGCTGTTGCACGCGGGCGACCGGATCGAGGTCCGGGACGGAAAGGACAAGACCGAGCAGACGGTCACGAAACGAACGATGCTTCCGGGCCGGAACCCTGGGAATCCCCAGTACTCGCTCGGAACGGGCAAGGTGCTGCAGATCACGACGGAAGGGAAGGTCTCCGGGGAGATCCTCTCCACGCGCTACGTTCCGAAAGGACCCTTCAAGGCGCCGCCGACGGTCGCGCTGACGTTCGACGACGGTCCGTGGCCGGGCTCCACGCTCCGGATCCTGTCGATCCTCGAGAAGATGCACGTGAAGGCGACATTCTTCGTGATCGGGAACCTCGCCGCGCGCTATCCCAACACGGTGCGGCGCGAGGAGCGCGCCGGCATGACGATCGCCAACCACTCGTGGGACCACCCGAACTCTCCGCCGTTCGACACGCTGCCGACCCGTCGGCTCGATAACGAGATGTCGATGACGAACACGGAGCTCCGCAAGCTCGGCATTCGTCCCACGCTCTTTCGGCCGCCCGGCGGCAGCGTGAACGACCGCCTCGTCGGCATCGCGCGGCAGAACGGCCTCCGCGTCGTGAACTGGGACGTCGACCCTCGAGACTGGGCTCCCGAGGCCACGCCCGCGTCGATCACCAAGGCGGTGCTCTCGAGCGTCCGGCCGGGGTCGATCGTCGATCTCCACGACGGCGGAGGCGACCAGTCGGCGACGATCAAGGCGCTGCCCGGGATCATCCGGGGCATCCGCAGCCGGCACCTGCAGCTCGTCGGCCTCTGAGCCGACTCCTACCGCGACGAAGTTACAGAGACAGGAGCGCCGGCGCGAGCTCCCGGAGCGCCGGCAGACACACGTCGGACTCCTCCTCGCCGAGGAGCTGCACGCAGACGTGGTCCGCGCCGGCGTCCAGGTGCGCGCGCACCCTCGCCGTGATCGCGTCGACGTTCCCCGTCGCGATCGTGGCGTCGACCAGCCGGTCGGAGCCCGCTCCGGCGACGTCGTCTTCCGAATACCCCAGCCGCCGGAGGTTGTTCGCGTAGTTCGGCAGCGAGAGGTAGTCCTCGCTGAAACGCCGCGCGATGCGCATCGCCGTCTCCCGCTCCGTGGAGAGCACGGCGGTCTGCTCCACGGCGAGGACCGGGTCGGAGCCGAGGACGCGGCGAGCGCGCTCCGTGTGCTCGACGGGAACGAAGTACGAGTGCGCGCCGAGCGACCGCTCGGCAGCGAGCTCCAGCATCTTGTCTCCGAGCGCCGCGAGCAGCATCGGCGCGATCGTGCCCTCTCCGACCTCCGGCCCCGCCATCGCGTCGAGGTACGCACGCATCCGCGCGACCGGCTTCGAGTACGTCACACCGCGGATCTCGGCCTGGTAACTGTGGCCGATGCCCATGCCGATCGCGACGCGGCCCGGGTAGGCCTCGGCCAAGGTGCGCGCGCCGAGAGCGGCAGCGATCGGATCGCGCATGCCGACGTTCAGGATCCCCGAACAACAGACCAACCGATCCGTGGAGGACAGCAGCAACGAGAGGTGACTGAACACCTCCCGGCTTCCCATGCCCTCGGGGATCCAGAGCGCGGGGAAACCGAGGGACTCGATCTCCCGCGCCGCGGCGCGGATCGCGTCGGGCGGCTGCTGGTCGAAGGCGAACGTCCAGACGCCGGCGCGGCCGAGGGAACGCGCGAGCTCCCTCGATCGTGCCGCGTCCGTGACGAACAGCTCCTCAGTCGTCGCTGGGAACGGGAACCGGCTCGGCGGCCGGAACCGTCGCGGCCGGCGCCAATTCCGGCTCCGCTCCCTCGACGTGGAGCTGCGGCAGCCACTGAAGCCAGCTCGGCAGGTACCAGTTGCGGTCGCCGAGGAGCTTCATCGCCGACGGGACGAGGATCGACCGCACGACCGTGGCGTCGAAGAACACCGCGACCGCGAGGCCGAATCCCATCTGCTTCAGCGCGGGGATCCGGCCCGCTGCGAAGCCCGCGAACACCGCGACCATGATCAGGGCGGCGCCCGTGATGATCCCGGCGGTCGTCCGCAACCCGTACGCCACCGATCCGGAGTTGTCGTGCGTCTTGTCGTAGTGCTCGCGGATGCGGGTCAGCAGGAAGACGTGGTAGTCCATCGACAGGCCGAACAGCACGGAGAACAGGAACAGCGGGATCCACGCCTCGATGCTCTCCACCTGCTGGAAGTGCAACAGGTCCGCGATCCACTTGCCGATCGCCGGACCACCCTCCTGGAACACCAGCGTGATCAGGCCGTACGCGGCGAACACCGACAGCAGGTTCATGATGATCGCCTTCACCGGCACGACGATCGAACGGAACACGACCGTCAGCAGCAGGAACGACAATCCGAGCACGAAGGCGAACACGATCGGCTGATAGTGCCCGGCGAGGTCGAAGAAGTCCGTCGCGAAGGCGGTATCGCCGCCGACGAGGACCGTCGCCGTCGTTCCGGCGAACGCCTGAGGAACGATCGTGCTCCGAAGGTCGCGGATCGCTTGCACGCTCGCATCGGAGTTCGGGTCGCCCGCGAACAGCGCCGAGAGCACCTCGGTCGACCCGTCCTTGCCTTGCTGGATCGTCGTCTGACCCGAGAACGCCGGATCGTTCGCGATCGCCTCCTTGAGCTTGCCGACGGCCGCCTGCACCTGCGGGGAAGAGAGATCTCCCTGGATCACGATCTGGGCGGGCGAGGTCTGGCCGCCCGAGAACTCCTTCTCCAGGACGACGAACGCCTGCTTCGACTGCACGGCGTCCGGCAGCGTGCTGACGCCGGAGAAGCCGGTGTGGATGCCCAGGTAGAAGGAGCCGAGGAGCAGCATGAAGGCCGTTCCGGCGACCAGGCTCACGACCGGCCGATGCATCACGGTGTTCGTCAGGCGGTCCCAGAAGCCGCCCTCGGGCTCGGCGCCGAGCACGGACTTGCGCCGGAACACGCGCAGGGAGTTCACCCGGTCGCCGATCAGGCCGAGCAGCGCCGGCAGGAGCGTCATCGATGCGAGCAGCGCGGCGATCACGACGAGGATGGCGCCGCCCGCCAGCGCGCGGAAGATCGTCGTCGGCAGGATGAGCATGCCGGCGAGCGCGAGCACGACGGTGACGCCGCTGAAGAAGACCGCGCGGTTCGCCGTCGCCCCGCTCGCGCCGATCGCGTCGAGCTTCTCGAATCCGCGACGGCGCTCCTCCCGGTAGCGCGACACGATGAACAGCGAATAGTCGATGCCGACCGCGAGTCCGATCATCGTGATCATGTTCGTCACGAACAGCTGGAAGTGGACGAACTGGCCGATCAGCGACACGAGGCCGAGCGCGACGATGATCGCGAAGATCGCCATCACGATCGGGAGGAGCGCCGCGACGACGGCGCCGAACACGATGATCAGCACGATGAGCGCGACGATGATGCCGAAGCTCTCCCCCTTCTTGACGTCCTCCTCGGAAACCTTCGTGGTGTCGGCGTTCAGGATCGCGTTGCCGGCGATCAGGAGCTGGAATCCGGGCCTCTGGATGTTGGCTGCCGCCGTCCGGAGCGCGTCGGCGGTGGAGGCGTCCTCGTTCTTGATGTACACGGGGATCAGCGTCGCGTGCTGATCCTGGGAGACGAGACCCTGCGTCTGTGGTGAGGGCGGCACGTCGAAGTACGTCACCGCCGGGCGCACCACGAGCCCGCCGGGGACGCGGTTGATCACGTTCTTGACGGACTCGGCATACGCCTTGAACTGCGGATCGGTCACCGTGTACTGGTTCGACCGGACGATGAACACTGCGGAGTGCGGCTGCGGGCCCGTGACCTTCTCTTCCATCAGGTTCTTGGCCTGAACCGACTCCGGATTGTTCGTGAAGTTGATGTCGTTGCTCAGCACGTCGGAGAGGAGGGCGCCCGTCAGGCCGCCCATCACCAGCAATCCGACGACCCAGACGACGATCGTCCTCCACGGATGGCGGCTGCTCGCGCGCGCGAGCGTCTCGGGCGAGATGCGCAGGGCCATCGGAACTCCTCCTCCTTCGCGGCGGCCTCGGCACGATATTCCTTGAGGTCGACCGGCATCGTATCCTACACTTACGTCGTATGCTTACTGCGTAAGTATAGACGTACAACGTAAGGCGTCAACGGAAAATCGGTTCGGGGGCAAGTCGATGGCGGTCGAGGACATGCAGGAGCGGCCCTCCCTCTCGAGGGAGCGGATCCTCCATGCCGCGGTGGAGGTCATGGACGCCGAGGGCATCGAGGCCGTCACGATGCGCCGCATCGGCCGCGAGCTCGGCGTCGAGGCGATGTCGCTCTACAACCACGTGGAGGACAAGGCCTCGATCCTCGACGGCATCTGCGAGGTCGTCATGGCGGAGTTCGTCTTTCCGCCCGAGACCGACGACTGGGAGGAGCTCGCCCGCGCCGGCGCTCGCGCGTGGCGGAACCTGCTCCGCTCCCATCCGAACGTCATCGCGCTCTTCGCCGAGCGCAAGCATCCGATGACGTCGGTGGCCGCACTCCGCCCGATGGAGTTCGCGCTCGACGTGTTCAAGCGAACCGGCCTTTCCGACGACGAGGTCGTGCGCACCTTCCGCGTGTTCGGCGGCTACATCATGGGCTTCGTGCTGATGGAGCAGGGGAAGATGATGTCGGGCGTGGGCGATGCGCAGACGCCGGCACCTGCGGACGTCGCGGCGCTCCTCGATTCGAACGAGGTGCCGAGCTTCGTCTCCCTTCTCCCCCAGCTCGTGAACTGCAACACCGACGAGAACTTCGACTTCGGGCTCGAGCTTTTGATCGCCGGCATCCGGTCGCGGATCGCCGCGCGGTCTTCGTAGACCTCAGATCAGCTCGAGCTTCCTTCCGACACGCTCGAAAGCCGCCAGGGCTTCTCCCAGGTCCTCCTCCGTGTGATCCGCCGTGACGATCGTGCGGACACGCGCCTTGCCTCGTCCGACGGTCGGAAAGACCACCGCCGGCGTGAACACGCCCTCGTCCCACAGGCTTCGGGAGAGCTCGACGGCCTTCGCCTCGTCGCCCGCGATCACCGGCGTGATCGGCGTCTCGCTGATGCCCATGTCGAAGCCGAGGCCGGACAGCCCTTTCTTGAAGAACCGAGTGCGGTCCCATAGCCGCTGGAGACGCTCCGGTTCGTCGTTCAGGACGTCGAGCGCCGCCATGCACGCCGAGACGACGGCGGGCGGTGCGGAGGTGGAGAACAGGAACGGACGTCCTCGGTTCACGAGCCACTCGATCAGGTGCTCCGGGCCGGCGATGAACCCTCCGAGGACGCCGATCGCCTTCGAGAGCGTTCCCACCTGGATGTCCACACGGCCGTGGAGATCGAAATGCTCGACGGTGCCGCGGCCGGTCGCGCCGAGTACTCCGCTCGCGTGCGCGTCGTCGATCATCATGATCGCGCCGGCGCTCTCGGCGGCCTCCACGAGGCCGGGAAGCGGAGCGATGTCACCGTCCATCGAGAAGACACCGTCGGTGATGAGGAGCTTGCGCTTGGCGTCGGTGGCCTCCGCGAGCAGCGCGGCGGCGGCCTCCACGTCCTTGTGCGGATACACCTTGATCTGCGCCCGCGACAGGCGTGCGCCGTCGATGATCGACGCGTGGTTCAGCTCATCGGAGA
>JBJMLP010000132.1:0-17522 GCA_045805245.1 Actinomycetota bacterium
ACGCGCTCCGGGAGGCGAACGCGGTCGCGATGCAGGAGCGCGAACGCGCGGCGCGTCTCCAGGAGCGGGAGTCGATGGCCCGCGCGATCCACGACCACGTGCTCCAGGCGCTCGCACTGGTTCACAAACGCGGCAAGGAGCTCTCGAAACAGGGGATGGTCTCCGGCGAGGCCGTCGGAGAGCTCGCCGAGATGGCCGGCAAGCAGGAGGAGGTCCTCCGCGGCCTGATCCTCCGCGAGCCGGAGGAGCCGCCGGTCGGCATGGCCTCCCTCCGAGACGCGGTGGAGAAGGAAGCGGCGCGCCTCGACCGCATCCATCCGGTCGTGAGCGCGACGGGGCCGATCTGGCTGCCGGCCGCGCAGGTCGACGCACTCTCGCTCGCGGTCCGCCAGGCGCTGGAGAACGTCGCCCGGCACGCAGCGGCGTCTCGCATCTCGCTGTACGCCGAGGAGGAGGATGGCGTCGTCGCCGTGGCGATCCGCGACGACGGCATCGGCTTCGACTACGACGAACCGACGTTGCGCGCGCAGGGGAAGCTCGGCATCCTCGGGAGCATGAAGGGGCGGATCGAGGAGCTCGGCGGGAGCCTCGAGGTGCGGAGCTCTCCGGGGAACGGCACCGAAGTGGAGTTCCGAGTGCCCGCGGAAGCGGGGGTCGGATGAGCGCCTCGGGAACCGCCGCCGGGGATCCGATCCGCGTCATGGTGGTCGACGACCACCCCGTGTGGCGCGACGGCGTGAAGGGAGACCTGGAGCGCTCCGGCGCGGCGACGGTCGTCGCGGAGGCGAGCGACGGAGGCGACGCGATCGAGCAGGCGCGCGAAGCGATGCCGGATCTCGTCCTGATGGATCTCCGGATGCCCGGAGTGGGCGGCGTCGATGCGATCCGCCAGATCGTGGAGGAGTCGCCGCATATCAAGATCCTCGTCCTCTCCGCCTCAGCGGAGGAGTCCGATGTGCTGGAGGCCGTCAAGGTCGGCGCCGCCGGCTACATCCTGAAGAGCGCGACGTCGGAGGAGCTCGTGGAGGCCGTCCGTCGTGTCCGCCGCGGAGAGCCGGTGTTCACCGCTCCGCTCGCCGGGCTCGTGCTGTCGGAGTTCCGCCGCGTGTCGACGGCGACCTCCGGCGAGCCGGTGCTGACGCCGCGGGAGAACGAGATCCTCAAGCTCGTCGCGAAGGGCTACACGTACCGGGAGATCGCCGAGCAGCTGTTCATCTCCGTCAAGACCGTGCAGAACCACGTGCAGAACATCCTGTCGAAGCTCCAGCTGCGGCGGAGGTACGAACTCATGCGATACGCGATCCAGCGGGGGCTCGACAAGGCGCCGTAGTCCAACACCGACCTAGGCACATCGAGCACTCAGAAGGAGCGCTTTGCCTCTGGTCGCGCCACCGAACCGTTCGTTAGGGTCGTCGCGTGCGCAGGCGCGATCGCGGCATGAGCAGAATGAGGACGAGCTATCCAGCCGCGGCGAGCGCGTTCTTCGCGACGCTGCTGATGATCTCGTTGCTCCCATCACAGGCGCAGGCACAGACGCGCCGGGCCTCGGTGCGCGTGATCGACGGCGTTCTCACGTACGTCGCCCAGCCGGGAACCGACGACGATCTCCTGATCGCCGAGAGGCCAACCGACGCCCCGCTGACCTCGGCGCTCCTTCAGGCTAAGAATGACATGCGGGCGGGCGAAGGGTGCACGCGGCTCGCGCCGCTCCGGAACTCCGACCGTCCCTTCCGGGTGAAATGCCTGCATGTGGCGTCCACCTTCGTCGACCTCGGGAACGGCGACGACAGCGCCTCGGCGCTCCGAGTGAAGCTGAATGCCGGCGGCGTCTACTTCTACGGGGGGGAACTCCCGAGCGTCATCCACGGTGGTCCTGGGAACGACGCGATGAGCGGCGGATACGGACACGACGTTCTCATCGGTGGACCGGGCGACGACACGATCTACGGGGGCATACGCGCCGACGACCTCGCCGGTGGCGAAGGGGACGACACCGTCGGAGTGGTGCGCCAGCTCGACAGCGACTTCTCCGCGCCGGGTGAGACGTTGAGCCCCGGGAACGACGACCTGTTCGGAGGCGGCGGCTATGACGTACTCGATGGGGGTCCCGGCGATGACACGCTCAGCGGCGGCCTCGGTGGCGATCGGCTCGACGGGGGCCTGGGCGCCGACTCGATGACGGGCGGATACGGACCGCACGACCTCATCGATTACTCCTCCGCGTCGGCGGACATCAGCGTGACCGATGACGGAGTCGCGAACGACGGTGCTCCGGACGAGCACGACAACATCCTTCCGGCGAACGATTTCAGGGTTCGGTCCGGAACGGAGGTCATCTTCACGGGCTCCGGGGACGACACCGTCTCGATGCATGGCTATCGTTCGGTCCTCTTCGGGAACGGAGGCGACGACGTTCTGTCGACGCAAGGCAAGGGCGCGGTCATCGGTGGACCGGGCGACGACCAGCTGACCAACGATGGCGATCGGGCCCGCCTGGACGGGAACGCCGGCGACGATGAGCTGATGAGCGCCGATGCTGGGTTCGACCACGACGGCTGCGGTCCTGGGCACGACTCCGTGAACGCTGACGCCTCCGACGGGGTCTCGGCAAACTGCGAGGAGGTGGAGCGCGTATGAGCTCGCTCCGAGGGTGGGCGGTCGCGTCGCTCCTGTTCGTGTCCGTTCTCGTGCCGCTGTCGCTTGCCGGCCCCGCATCCGCGGGTCGCGTCCAGGCCGCGAGCATCAGCGTGGGGGGAGCCGGTGTCCTTCGGTTCCGCTCGGCTACGGGCCTCGACGACGACGTCTCGATCGTGTCCTTCGGACCGCACCGGCTGTCGGTTCACTCGAGGCAACCGCTCGAGGCAGGACGTCGCTGCCACGAGGCGACGCCGGGAGAGAAGCAGCTTCCCTATCTGGTTCGTTGTCGCGGCGTTGCGGCCCTGGACGTCGCGCTCCGCGACGGTTCGGACACGCTCTCCGTCTCGAAGATCCTCTTCCTCCACGGGAGCTACCGCGTCGGCGCAGGCAACGACACCGTCTACGGGGGAGGTGGCGCCGAGCACCTCGTCGGGGGATCGGGAGAGGATTCGCTCTTCGGCGGCATCGGGAACGACGTCGTCTCCGGCGGAGCAGGCGATGACGTCGTCGTGGGAGGGCGGCGCTTGCGTCCAGCGCGAGACGGGGACGACCGGCTCCGCGGCGGCCCGGGTTCCGACCTGCTTCGCGGCGGAGAGGGCGACGACGCACTCGAGGGCGACGACGGAGACGACCGGCTGGACGGGGGCACTGGCAACGATCACTTCGTGGGGGAGCGCGGCGCTGACGTCGTCATCCCGTCCACGGGCGTGAACACGATCGACTACTCCGCTCGGACGGTCGGCGTGAGTCTCACCGACGACGGAGTCGCGAACGACGGCGCTCCCGGAGAGGGCGACGACATCGAACGGGGATTCCACCTGGTCATCGCGGGCTCGGGTGACGACACCGTTGCGATGAGCGAGCACCCGGTCGTCATCATGGGGAACGGGGGCGACGACGACCTCCGGCTCATGGGGAACGGCGGGATCTACGGCGGTCCCGGAGACGACACGCTGACGAAGTCCGGAGCCTTCCCGGCTCGGGTGCGCGGCGAGGCCGGCGACGATCACCTCGTGACGAACGATGCGTCGGCGGACACGGACGCCTGCGGCCCCGGCCAGGACGACGTGACGGCGACGCGAGCGACGCCGTCAACGCCAACTGCGAGAACCTCACGACGACCTGAGCCGTGATCGTTGGAGGCAGTGGAAAGGATCGAGTGGGTCCGATGAGACGACGAGCCGCGGTTGCGATCTCGTCCCTCGTCGTGTCGACGCTCCCGCTCTCCAGCGTGTCCGCAGAGGCGCAGTCGCACACCGCGCGTGCATCCGTCCGAGTCGAGGTTCACGGTCTCCTTGAGTTCCACGGCAACCCCGGGAGTTCGGACCACCTGCTCGTCGCGAGTCGTCCGACGACGGACGGTCGAGCCCAGATGCTCGTGATGTCCTCCGCGGATCTCCGGGCCGGGAGAAACTGCATCCGCCGCGCTCCGCGCCCGGGCACGGTGGGGTTCCCGTATCGCGTCGTCTGCGCCAGAGTTCAGGTCGCCCATTTCTTCCTCGGAAACGGGAACGACGCTCTCGATTCGGGCAATACGCTGGTTGGTCCCCGTTGGAGCGGCTCCGACGTCGTTCCGCGCGTGATCCTGGGCGGCCCGGGGAACGACGACCTCTTCGGCGGAGGAGGGCAGGATCTGATCCGGGGCGGTTCCGGGGATGACGAGTTGTTCGGAGGGGTCGGGAACGACGAGGTGTACGGCGGCCTTGGCAACGACTCCGTCGGCATCGAGATCCGTCATGGAGAGGCGCTGTCTTCCGGTGGTTCGTATCGGGGCGGTCCCGGACGCGACTCCGTCTCCGGTGCCGGGGAGACCCTTGGGGGACCGGGCCCCGACGTCCTGTCTGGAAGTGAGGTTGTCGACGGTGGGAGCGGCGAGGACGTCCTTCTCGGTTCTGGGCCTAGCTCGGTTCTCATCGGAGGTCGGGGAGCCGACGAGATGCAGGGTCTCGGGCCGCACGATGAGGTCGACTTCTCGAGACGCGCTGCCGACATCACCGTGAGCGACGACGGCATCCCGAACGACGGCGCCCCCGGCGAGGGAGACAACGTGCTTCCGGCGCCTTTGGGGGTCCCGAGCTGGGGTGTGGAGGTGGTCGTCACGGGGAGCGGAAACGACACCGTCTCCATGAGCGGACGCCGCGAGCGGTTGTCCGGCAACGGCGGTGACGACACGCTCACCCTCCACGGAGGCTCGGGCGCGGCCTTCGGCGGGCCTGGAAACGACACCCTCTCGATCTCCGGTGCTCCGGGCCGGCTTCGCGGCGCCTCCGGGAACGATCAACTTTCGAGTGCCGACGGCTCGACGGACCACGACGGGTGCGGCCCCGGAACCGACGCCGTCACCGCCGACGCGAGCGACGTCGTCAACACGAACTGCGAGGACGTGACGGTCACGCCGTAGCCGGGTCGTAGACTGGCTCCATGCCAGCCTCCTCCGCCGTCATCGTTGCCGGCGCGCGCACGCCGATCGGGAAGTTCGGCCGCGCGTTCGCCGAGCTCGAGGCCGTCGACCTCGGCGGCATCGCGATCGCGGAAGCGCTGAAGCGCTCCGGCGTCGACGCGTCCGACGTCGACTACACGATCTTCGGCCACGTGATCCAGGCCGGAACCGGACAGATCACCGCCCGGCAGGCCGCGATCAGGGGCGGGATCCCCAAGGAGATCCCCGCGATCACCATCAACAAGGTCTGCCTCTCCGGCATGAACGCGATCGCGCTCGCGGACCAGCTGATCCGCGCCGGCGAGATGGAGGTCGTCGTCGCCGGCGGCATGGAGTCGATGAGCCGCGCGCCGTATCTCCTCCCGCGCGCACGCGAGGGCTCACGCCTCGGAAACACCGAGCTCGTCGACTCGATGATCCACGACGGCCTGTGGTCGACCTTCACCGGACAGCAGATGGGGGAGTCCTCGGACGAGGTCAACGCCGAGCTCGGCATCTCCCGCGAGGAGCAGGACGCGTGGGCCGCACGCAGCCATCAGCGCGCGGCGCGTGCGTGGGACGAGGGAAAGCTCAATGAGGAGGTCGTGGCCGTCGACGTGCCGCAGCGCAAGGGCGACGCCGTCACCATCGATTGGGATCAGGGCATCCGTTCCGACAGCACCGCGGAAACGCTCGCCAACCTGAAGACGGCGTTCGCTCCCGACGGCACGATCACCGCGGGGAACGCGTCGCAGCTCTCCGACGGCGCCGCCGCCGTCGTCGTGATGAGCCGCGAGCGAGCCGAGGCCGAGGGCCGGACGGCCCTCGCGGAGATCGTCTCGAGCGGCATGTCCGCCGACCGGTTCGCCTATCTCCACACCGTCCCCGCGATCGCACTCCAGAACGCGCTGAAGAAGGCCGGACTCGACGTCCACGACCTCGGCCTCGTGGAGATCAACGAGGCCTTCGCGGCCGTGGCCGTCAACGCGACGCGGATGCTCGGCGTCTCGGAGGAGCTCGTGAACGTGAACGGCGGCGCGGTGGCGCTCGGTCATCCGATCGGCGCGAGCGGTGCACGCCTCGTGCTGACGCTCGCGCACGAGATGTGCCGGCGCGGCGTCGAGCTCGGCGGCGCGGGCATCTGCGGCGGCGGCGGACAGGGCGACGCGCTGATCCTCCGGAATCCCCGGGTGCACTAGTCTGGCCCAGACTAGATGGCGCAGACACCGAACGCCTTCGAACTTCCCGAGGAGCTGGAGGAGTTCCGCTCCGTCGTGCGACAGATCGCCGAGGAGCGCATCGAGCCGCGAGCGTCGGACATCGACGAAACCGGCGAGTGGCCGGAGGACGTCTACAAGGTCCTCGTGGAGAACGAGCTCATGGCGGTCGGATATCCGGAGGAGTATGGCGGCTCCGGCGGCGGTTCCCTCGCGTTCGGCCTGCTGATCGAGGAGCTCAGTCGCGTCTCCGCCGGCGTCTCGCTCACGCCGCTCGTCAGCCGGCTGGGAGTCATCCCGCTCACGCTCGCGGGCTCGCAGGAGCAGCAACGCGAGGCGATCGAGGGCATCTCGAAAGGCGAGCTCCTGATGTCCTACGCGCTGACCGAGCCCGGCGCCGGGTCCGACGCGGCCGCGATGACGACGCGCTACCGGCGGACCGACGAGGGCTTCGTCCTCAACGGCACCAAGCGCTTCATCACGGGTGCCGGGGTCTCGCACGCGTACGCGCTGTTCGCCACGAAGGATCCCGAGCTTCGCGCCAAGGGGGTCTCCGCATTCGTCGTGAAGAAGGACGACCCCGGCGTCTCCTTCGGCAAGGAGGAACGCAAGATGGGCATCCGCGGCTCGCCCACGCGGGAGGTGATCCTCTCCGATGCCGAGATCCCGCACGACCGCCTGATCGGCGAGGAGGGCACCGGCTTCGCGACGGCGATGCGGACGCTGGACTTCTCCCGGCCGGGCATCGGAGCGCAGGCGCTCGGCATCGCGCAGGGCGCGTACGACGTCGCGGCGCGGTACGCGACGGAGCGCAAGCAGTTCGGGCAGCGCATCGCGGATTTCCAGGCGATCCAGTTCATGCTCGCCGACATGGCGATGGCGATCGAAGCGGCGAGGCTGATGGTGTACCGGTCGCTCACGCTCTGCGACGCGGGTGACGCGCGGATGACGTACTTCTCAGCCGCGGCCAAATGCTTCGCCTCGGACGTCGCGATGCGAGTGACCACCGATGCGGTGCAGGTGCTCGGCGGCTACGGCTACATCAGCGAATACCCGGTGGAGCGCTACATGCGCGACGCCAAGATCACGCAGATCTACGAGGGAACGAACCAGATCCAGCGGGTGGTCATCGCGCGGGAGATCCTGAAGGCGCTGGAGTAGCTACGGCGGGCTCGGGTCCGTCGGAGGCGGCCCGAGGAACTCCGCGACGCCGGCGGCGATCCCCTTCGCGATCTTCCTGCGGAACGTCACCTTCTTGAGCAGCTTCGCCTCGCGGTCGTTGCTGATGAAGGCGGTCTCCGCGAGCGCGGCCGGCATCCGCGTCCACTTGATCACGTAGAAGTCGGCCTTCTCCACGCCGCGGTTCTCCAAGCCGGTGCGGCGGAGGACCTCGTGCTCCACGTCCTGCGCGAGCTTCGTGTCGCGGTAGTCGAACGTCGTCGTTCCGCCCGCGTTGCACGTGCAGGCGTTCTGGTGGATCGAGAGGAAGGCGTCCGCCTGCTGTTCGCTCCCCGGAGCGCACGCGGTGATCGTTCCGCAGTTCGCGACGTTCACTCGGGCCTGGAGCTCGTCCTTGATGTCGAAGACGCCGTCCTTCTTGAAGACGTAGCTGCCGTCGTGCTTCTGGTTGTGCGTCGCGAGGTTGGTTCCCGGGTTCACGTCCGAATCGGTGTGGCGTGTCATCACGACGCGATAGCCCCGGTCGCGAAGCAGATGCGCGGCGCGGAGCGCGACGTCGAGGTTGACGTCGCTCTCCCGCATGCACGGCTGCCCGGCGAAATGGAAGTTGCAGTTCACCGCGCCGGGATAGGAGCCGCCGTGGCCGGGATCGAGCACCACCAGCGGCCGGTCGCCGGCCTGCGCGGCCGGAGCCGGACCCAGGGCGACGAGTGCCGCTGCCGCGACCGCCACGGCGGCGGCGATCGTGCGTCGCACGCTGGAAGCTGCGGAACGACCCATCACGTGCGACGCCGCGTCAGTGACCCTCACCGGGCTTCGAGCGCCGCGCGAGCCGGGCGAGCAGCTCGGCCTCTCCCTCGGCGCCCGCTTGCGGGAGATCGCCCGGCGCTCCGCCGCTCCGGCCGCCGGAGACCTTGGCCTGCGCGATCAGCTGCGCCTCCAGCTCGCGGGCGCGGTCCTCCGCGATGCGCATCCGGTCGAGGGCGCCGCGGAGCTCTCCCTCGGCCTGACGGAGGCGCTCCTCGGCCAGGGCGCCCTCGGAGCCGGGACCGCCGCCCGGTCCGTCGCTCAACCGCTGACGGAGCTTGGCGACCTCCTCCTCGGACACCCGCAACCGTTCCTCGGCGTCTCGAACCCGGTCGCCCGCGTCGGCACCGCTCGGCGCGCCCATGGCGACGAGCTGGGACTCCAGCTCCTTCGCGCGCGCCTCGGCCGCGACGCTTCGCTCCTGCGCTCCTCGGAGCTCGCCCTCCGCCTGGCGGAGACGCTCCTCGACGAGCTGCTGCGGAGTCGGTGGAGTCGCCTCCGCCTTCTTGCGCTCCTCCTCTGCCTTCTTGCGTTCCTGCTCCGCCTCGCGTTCGCGCTCCTCGATCTCGGCGCGGAGCTTCTTCGCCTGTGATTCCTGCTCGCGGCGCGACGTCTCGGCCTTCTTCAACTGCTCCTCGCCCGCGGAAAGGCGCTGCTGCATCTGCGTGAGCGCTCCCTCCGCCTGCTTGAGGCGTTCCTCGGCGGCCGACAGGCCCTCCTGCGTCGCGGGAACCGACACCTCGAGCCGCTCCAGCTGGGAACGGAGCTCGGCCGCGGAGGCCGCGCTCTTCTCGAGTCCGGACTGCTTCTGCAGGAGTTGCTCCTGGCGCTGGCGGAACTCGTTCTCGGCCATCGAGATGCGGTCCTCCGTGACGGCGAGCGAACCCTCCGCCTTCGCCGCGCGCTCCTCCGCCTGCTTGATCTGCGTCTGGTAGCGCTGCGCGAGCTCACTCGCGTGCTTCGTGCGCTCCTCCATGACACGGAACTGCTCTTGCGTCTGGAGCAGTTTCTCCCTCGCGGCCGCGAGCTCGGTCTCCGCGGCCTTGGAGCGCTCCTGCAGCCGCGGCCGGTCGGCCTCCGCAGCGGCAACGCGCTTCTCGAGCTCGGCGAGCCTCGTTCTCGTCGCGCGGAGCTCGTCCTCCGCCTTCGCGCGGCTCTCCTCCGCCCCGGGGAGCGCCTCGCGGAGCTCGTGCATCGCGGTCAGCTTCTGCTCCGCCTCCTCGAGTCGAGCGACCGCGGTCATGATCGGGTCCTCGAGTCCGCGGAGACGGTCGTCGGCCTCCTTCGCGCGGCGGTCGAACACCTCGCGCGTGAGCTCCGCGTCCTGCAGGCGGGTCTCGAGATCGCTGAGCTTCGTCTCGAACTCCGCGCGGAGTCGCTCGACATCCTCGCCGCCGCCCTTGCCGGCGACAGCGGCCGTTGCGGCAGCGGCTTTCGCGAGCTCTTTCGCGCGGGAGTCGAGCTCCTGTTTCTGGCGCTCGACTTCCTGCACCAGCTTCTCCGTCTCGGAGAGACGCTTGGTCGCCTCGGCGGCGCGTTGCTCCGCTACCTTCGCGCGACGTTCCGCTTCCTGGACCCGCTCGTCGCCGTTGCCCATCTTCCCCTCCAACTCGCGGAGCCGTTTCCTCGCCTCGTCCAGCTGCTTGCGAGTCTCCCACCCCGTCTCCCGTTCGGCGGCGACGCGATCCATCGCGTCTTTGACGCGGGCCTCTGCAGAGGAGAGCTCCTTCTGCGCGGCCTCCGCCCGCGTGGACGCGCTCCGCGTCTGCCGGCTGATCTCGGTCAGGCGTCGTTCGGCCTCGGCGAGCTTCGCCTCGGCCGCCTTCACCGGCGGCTCGAGCTGCTCCAATCGAGTGGACGAGGTCTTGGCGACCTCCTCGGCTTTTCCGGCTCGCGCCTCGGCCTCCGCCGCGCGCTCGTTCGCGGCCTTGAGATCCCGTTCGGCCTTGGTTGCGCGCTCTCCCGTCTGCTTGAGTTGCTGCTCGGCCTTCGTGGCGCGGTCGTTCGCCGCCCTGAGGTCCGCATCGCTCTTCGTCGCCTGCTCGGTCGAGGCGCGATCGCGGCCGGCATCGGCGCGCGCTCGCTCGAGCCCGGCGGTCAGCGTCCCGAGCTCTTTCTCCGCTTGCGCGAGCCGGTCGGCGAGCGAACGCGACTGCTCCTGGAGAGCGGCGCGCTGCTTCTCGAGATCGGCACGCCCTCGCTCGGACTCCGTTCGGGTCGCCTCCGCCTTCGCGATCCGTTGCGCCGTCTCTCGCTGCGCCTCCTCCGCGACTTTGAGCTTCGTCTCGAGCGCGGCGATCGCAGTCGCCGCAGCGGCAGCGGCGGCAACCTCCTTCGCAGAGGCTCCCGCGCTCTTCGCGGGGACCGGCTTCGTCTCTGAGGCGGACTTGAGCTTCGTTTCGAGATCGGCTCGGCCCGCCTCGAGCTCACGCAGGCGCTCGGCACCGCTTCGGACCTCCGACTCCTGCTGCTTCGCCTGCGACTCGGCGCTCTTGCGCTGCATCTCCGCGGCCTTGAGGCGGGATTCGAGCTGCACGACCTGCTCCTGCAGCTGCTTGACGCGCGCCTCTGCTACGGCGGCAGCGCCGGCTGCGCCCGCGGCTGTTGCCGGCGCTGCGGCTCCCTCTTTCGCCGGCGCCGAAGACAGCGGCGTGGCCGGCGCCGGCTGTCCTCCGCCGCGGACGCGCTTGAGCTCGGCTTCGAGCGCGCGGAGCTTCTCCTTGTCCTGGAGGCCGAGGGCGGCCGTCTGGCGTGCGCGCTCCTCCGCGAGCTCCGCTCGCTTCTCCGCCTGACGGAGACGCCGCTCCAGTCCCTGGGAGGAGCCGTCCTCCGTTCCGGTCTCGACCGGAGCGCCTCCGCCCGGAGGAGAAGCGGCGGGCTTCGGCGGAGATCTCGTGGTCCCGGCCTGGCGCGTTCCGGCGAGGCCGGCCTGTGCGCCGGAAGCGCCCGCCGGAGCCTTCGCCGACTCCTTCTGCGAGCGTCCGGGGAGTTTGCGGGAGCCCGAGAGAATCGACGGCGTCGCGACGAGGCAGATGATGAGGCCGATCGCGAAGACGGCGACGAGCGGCCACCACAGCTTGTCGATCGACGGCTGGATCTCCGAATAGGTCTGGTCGACCTCCACGGAGCCCGGCGGCGAGCCCCCGGCCACGGCCTGGAGCGGAACGTAGGTGCGAAGGGTCTTCTCGGCGATGCCGGGAAGCCTCGACTGCTTCTCGGAGGGGTCGAAGACGGCGCTTGTCACGTCGCCGCGCAGCGAGTCCTCCAGCGTCGACGTGGCTACGCGGGGTTTGCGCCCGACGATCGTCTTCTCCGTGGAGAACGTGACGAGCTTGTCCTCGCGCCAGACCGTGATCCGGACGGTCCGGCCGTCCGTGAAGATGTGCTTCTCCGCGAGCGTCTCGAGCTCGTCGTATCGCGACCCCGTCACGGGTTTCGCCAGGTCCGCGGGCGTCAGGACGGGCTCGATGGAGTTCCGCACGAGCGACACCGCGTATTCGTTCCCCGAGTCCTGAACGCGCGAGGGAGCCCGCAGGGCCATGTAGAGGGAGACGGCGGTGCCGATCGCGAACAGCGCGACGAGACCGATCCAGAGCCATCGGCCGCTCCGCCGCGCGGAGGTGGCAAGGTCCGAGTTCGTCGAGCGGGGATCCTGGCTTGAAGACATAGGTCAGAAGGGTATCGGCTGGGCCGGGAGTTTCCCGACGGCCCTATCTTGCCTCGCGGTGTCCGTTTGCCGCCAGTGGAAGCATGGTGGTGCCACGGGGGCGAGCGTCTTCGAGGTCGCGTGCTCGGACGTGTCGGTCGAGGCGACTATCCTCGGCGCATGCCCGCCCGGCCGAACCTCCTCCCGGTCCGCCTTCGGGCCGACCCCTGGGCGCCGGATCACGGGATGGGGTTCGAGGCCGTGACCGACGAGGTCGCGCCGCGCGTCGATCCGGCGGTGGAGACTCCCGACTGGTCGCGGCCGCGCGTCCCCGGGGCCGTGGAGGGATGTCCGCTCCACTTCGTCGACGGCGTCCGGCGCGTCGAGCTCCGCCTGATCGCGCAGCAGGGATCGGAGATGGACTCGGGATCCCGCCGCGTTCCCGGGCTGTTCGGCTCCTGCGCCGTCGGCGCGGTTCGCTGCGACGGGGAGGCGACGTTCGCCGACTCGGCGATCTCCCGCTTCGTGATCCTCGGCGGGGGTCTCCGCGGCGAGGCCGTCGACGTTCGCGCTCCGAACGGCACGCTCCGGTTCGAGCCGGTGACGGAGCCCGGCGACGACCCGGACGTCCCTCTGATGGGGCTCCAGCAGCTGATGCGGAAGGCCGAGGCCGGTGTCGCCGCGCGCCTCGCGGCGGCGGAAGGAGAGCTCGTTCTCGTCGACGGGCCGCTGACGTTCTCCGACCCGACCGAGAGCCCCGTCGTGGGACTCGTCAAGCGCTTCGTCCGCGCCTACCTGCAGCCGGAGCACGACGCGCTCCTGTCGCGTCTCGGGCCCGGGGAGCGCACCCCGTTGTTCGGTCTCGGCCGCGCCGACGGCCCCCTCGATCGGTTCGCCTGGTACACGCGGCTCGTTCCCTCGCGGGCGCACTGGCATGATCACGCGGGCGTCGTCCGATGCGAGCTCCGCTCCGACCTCGGCCTCGAGCGGTCGACGGACATCGCGGACCGCGTCACCTCCGTCCTGCCCCGGTTCGCGGGACGCCCGAGCGACCCGCGGTATCCGCAGAACCTCTCGGTCGTCGGCCGGCTGGAGGAGTGGCTCCGCCACCGGCTCGGGCACGCGGCGATCGTGCGAAGGAGTCTCATCCGCCACCTCACACAGGAGGCCGCCGCTTGATCGAGCCCGAGGAGGTCTCCGAGCCGGTCGGGATGGTCCTCGGCACCGAGGACTCCACGCCGCTGACGTTCTGGGTGGGCGTCGCTCCCGACGCCTATCTCCAGCTCGACGACGCGGTGATCGTCGACACGACGGTTCCGGGTCGCGGGAACGTTCGGATCGCCGGCATCGTGCAGGACGTCCGCGCGCGGCACGAGGGCGCGCAGTTCGACTCCGATGTGTTCCTCGTCGAGGAGGGCGTGCTGCCCGTCGACACGGCCGTCGCGGCGGAAGTGGTCGCGACACGGTTCGAGCCCGAGATCTTCGTTCCGCCGATGCCCGGTCTTCCCGCGCTCCGCGCCCGCGGAAAGGACCGCGACGAGGCGATGTACTTCGACCAGATGGAGCGCCGCGTCGTCGCGGGACTCACGCGCGACGGAGAGCCCGTCTTCCTCGACCTCGACTTCCTCGACGGATCACGCGGAGCTCACGTGAACATCTCCGGGATCTCGGGCGTCGCCACCAAGACGACGTACGCGCTGTTCCTGTTGTACGCGCTGTTCCACTCCCCGGTGCTCGGGTCGTACCGCGCGAACACCAAGGCGATCGTCTTCAACGTGAAGGGCGAGGACCTCATGTGGCTCGACACGCCGAACGTCCGGCTGTCGGAGGAGGATCGCGAGGACTACCGCCGGATCGGCCTCGAGCCGGGGGCGTTCGAATCGGTCGGCCTCTGGGCGCCGGTCCGACCGGACGCGGGCGGCAACGCGCTGCCGCAGGTGGAGGGCCGCGCCACCGGCGTCGCCGCCTACTACTGGACGGTGCGAGAGTTCGTCCGCGAGCGCTACCTCCGCTTCCTGTTCGCGGAGGCCGACGACGAGCGATCGCAGATCGCGGACCTCGTCGCTCGCGTGGAGTCGTTCCTCGACCGGGAGTGTGAGGACGACCCGGAGCACGACGCGACCGTCGTCCACGGCGGCTATCCGGTGCACGATTTCGAGGGCCTGTGCGAGCTGATCCGCAGCCAGGTGGAGGACGAGGGCTCGGCGTGGCGCGGACGCCTCTCCGACGCGACGGTTGCGGCGTTCGTCCGGCGCCTCGACGCCGCTCGCTACCGGATGGGTCATCTGATCTGGGGTCGCGAGGCGGAGGACCCTCGCGCGCACCGGATCGACTGGGAGGCGAACCAGGTCACGGTCGTCGACATCCACAACCTCCACGACCGCGCGAAGCGCTTCGTCACCGGCGTCGTGATCAAGCGGCTGTTCGAGCACAAGGAGCGGATGGGACGCCGGGAGCCGCTCACGTTCCTCGTGCTGGACGAGCTGAACCGCTACGCGCCGCGCGACGGCTGGAGCCCGATCAAGGAGGTCCTGCTCGACGTCGCGGAGCGCGGACGCTCCCTCGGAATGATCCTGATCGGCGCGGAGCAGACGGCGAGCGAGGTGGAGCGCCGCGTGATCGCGAACTCCGCCTTCCGCGTCGTCGGGCGACTCGACACGGCGGAGTCGCAGCGCGGCGAGTACGGTTTCCTTCCGGCGGTGACGCGCTCACGGGCGTCGATCCTGAAGCCGGGGTCGATGATCCTGCAGCAGCCGCACATCCCGATCCCGATCCAGGTGCGCTTCCCGTTTCCCTCGTGGGCGACGCGCGCGGACGAGGCCGCCGCGGACACGAGCGCCGATCCGTTCGGCGCGTTCGAGGGGGACTGAGCTCCGCTTGCGACTGCTCCACACCGCGGACTGGCACGTCGGAAAGGCGATCCGTGGGCGCTCCCGCGCGGAGGAGTTCGCGGCGGCGATCGACGAGGTCGTCGGCATCGCGGTCGCCGAGCACGTCGACGCCGTCTTGATCGCGGGCGACGTGTGGGAGCACCGGGTTCCGTCTCCGGAGGCGCTGGGGCTCGTGTTCGAGGCGCTTCTCCGCCTGCACGCGGAGGGCATCCGAACCGTCCTCATCCCGGGGAACCACGATGCGCCGCAGCTGTTCCGCTCCTACGCGGGGATCCTGCGAAGCATCGAGAGCGAGGCCGTTCCGCAGGTGCTTCCCCCCGACCGTGGCGGCATCCTGAAGCTTCCCTCGCGCGACGGTTCCTCGGAGATGGAGCTCGCCTGCGTTCCCTTCGTTCCGGAGCGACGATTCGGCGACGCGGCGGCGCTCTTCGACGCAAGCGAGTCCTGGTACCAGTCCTACGTCGAGGGCATGGGAAATCTCCTCGCGGCGATCGCCGACGGCTTCACGCCCGGAGTGGCGTCGGTGATCCTCGGGCACTTCTTCACCGACGGCGCGCTGGTGACGCCCGGCGGCGGAGAGCGAGAGCTCACGATCGGGATCGCGTACGCGGTTCCGCCCTCGCGCCTGCCCGGAACCGTGAGCTACGTCGCTCTCGGGCATGTGCATCTCCCGCAGGCGGTGAAGGGATCGCCCGTTCCGGCGAGATACGCGGGCTCGCTCCTGCAGCTCGACTTCGGAGAGGCCGGGCAACGCAAGTCCGTCGCGATCGTCGACGTGGAACCGGGCGTTCCCGCGAAGGTGAAGGAGATTCCCCTCACGTCCGGCCGGAACCTGATGGATCTCCGCGGAACGTTCGACGAGGTCGTCGCGCAGGGCGCCGCGGCGGGAGACGCGCATCTGCGCGTGTTCGTGCAGACCGAGGGTCCGGTCCCCGGCCTCGCCGATCGCATCCGGGAGGAGCTGCTGAACGCGCTGGACATCCATCTCGTCTACGAGCGCGACGAGTTCGAGCGCCCGGAGATCCCCGTGTCCTCGCTCCGGCCGCGAGATCAGTTCGTCGCGTACTACCGCGACGTGCATCGAGCGGATCCGCCGGAGGAGATCCTGTCGGCCTTCGACGAAGTGTACGGCGCGGAGGAGGAAGCGGAGCGTCATCCCGCGCAGCAGGGATCGGAAGCCGGCTGATGCGGCCCGTTCGATTGGAGATGAAGGGCTTCACGGCGTTCCGCGACGCGCAGACGATCGAATTCGAGGACCTCGACCTCTTCGCGATCTCCGGACCGACCGGGAGCGGAAAGACCTCCATCCTCGACGCGATGACGTACGCGCTCTACGGATGGATCGAGCGCGTCGGACGGCAGGCGTCGCTGTTCGTGAGCCAGGGGCAGCCGAGGCTTTCGGTCAAGCTCGAGTTCGCCGTCGGCGGCGATCGCTACCTCGTCACCCGCGCGACGCCGGCGAGCGGCCAGACGAAGATCCTGCTCGAGCGCTGGAACGGCGACGGATGGCAGCAGGCCGGCGAGGGTGCGGACCGCGTCAACGCCGTCAACGCGATGATCGAGGACGCGCTCGGTCTCGACTACGACTCCTTCACCCGCACCGTGCTCCTCCCGCAGGGGAAGTTCGCGCAGTTCCTCTCGGGCGACGCGAAGGAGCGCCGCAACATCCTCACCGAGCTCCTCGGCCTCGGACTGTTCGAGCGCCTCCAGAAGCGCGCGGGTGAGCTCAAGCGCTCGGCCGAAGCGGAGGCGAACGCGAAAGAGACGGTGCTCGCGAGCGAGTACGCGGGCGTGACCGCCGAGGCGGTCGGGGAGGCGTCTCGCCAGGTGGAGCAGCTCGCCGAACGCGACGCGATGCTCGCTCACGCGGAGGAGGCCGTCCGCGAGCTCGCGCAGCGAGGCGCGGACGCCCAGCGCTCGGTGGAGGAGCTCCGTTCGGTCGCGACCGATGCGCAGCGCGCCGTCTCCACTGCCGGGAGCGTCGCAGCGTCGCTCGAGGAGGTCGAGGGCGCGATCGCGCACGCGGAAGCCGCGGCGAAGGCCGCCGGAAAGGAACGCTCGGCGAGGGAGAAGGAGGCGGAGAAGGCACGGGCCGCGCTCGCGAAGGCGGAGAAAGACTCGGGCACCGCCGCGGAGCTGGGGCGGCTCCGCGCCAAGGCGGAGGGTGTCGAGGACGCGCGGGCACAGCTCGAGGAGGCGGAAGCCGACCTGAAGGAGGCTGAGCGAGCGGAGCCCGCCGCTCGGAAGGCGCTCGACGCCGCGGAGCAGGCGCTCTCGCTCGCGACGGCGGACGCGGACGCGTCGCTCGTCGCGGTCGCGTCGGCGCGGGACGACCTCCACGCCGCGCAGCATGCCGACATGGCCGCCGCGCTCCGTTCGGAGGTGCACGCAGGCGAGGACTGCCCGGTGTGCGGCCAGGAGATCGAACGACTGCCACGGACCCGACGCGCGCCGACGCTCGAGAAGGCGAAATCCGCGATGGCGAAGGCCGACGCGACGGCTGAGAGGGGAAACCAAGCGCTCGAACGGGCGAAGACGAAGCGCGACGACGCAAGGCGGAACGCGGACGCCGCCGGGCGGAACGCGGAGGACGCGAGGAAGCAGCGGACGAAGCTCGCGAACGCGGTCACCACGACGACGAAGGAGCTCGCGGCGGCGCTCGGAGCGAAGGCGGCGACCGACCCGATCGCGACCGTCGATGCCCGCCTCGACAAGCTCGATGAGCT
>JBJMLP010000133.1:0-3871 GCA_045805245.1 Actinomycetota bacterium
CCAGAACATGGTCGCGTGGATGGCTGCCCGGTCCGACCCGCAGGACTACGGTCAGGTCAAGGCGTACGAGTTCCCCGGCGGCGAGAACATCGACGGCCCGGTGCAGGTTTTCAACCAGATGTTGTCGTTCCCGCAGTTCTCGGCACAGCAGACATTGCTGAGTCAGGGCGGTTCGGAGGTTCTTTTCGGGAACTTCCTGGTCATCCCGCTCGAGCAGTCGTTCCTCTACGTGCAGCCGGTGTTCGTGCAGTCCAACCAGCCGGATGCGTTCCCGGTCCTGAAGCGGGTGGTCGTCTTCCACGGAGGCACCGTCGGTCTCGGTTCGACGCTCCAGGAGGCGATCGCGGACTCCTTCCAGGGCGTCTCGACCGGGACCGGAGGGCAGGGACAGAAGGGACAGCAGGGAAACACCAGCCAGCAGATCCAGTCGCTCCTGAACGCGGCCCTGCAGCATTTCGCCAAGGCGAACGCAGCCCTGCAGGCAGGCAATCTTGGCCAGTATCAGTCCGAACTGACGAAGGCCCAGGGTCTCGTCAAGCAGGCGAACGAGCTCGTCGCCAAGCTTTCGAGCGGTGGAGGTGGTGGTGGAAGCGGTGGGGGGTCGAGCTCGAGTCCGAGCACGACCCCCTCCGTTCCCGCGACGCCGTCGCCGTCGGCGACCCCCTCGACGTCGCTCGGTCCGTAGCGCCTACGGGATCCGCCGAAGCGGAAGCTGCCGTCCGCGGCTCATGCTTTCGCGCTGCGCCGGCGCGGACGGGAACATCCGGCCCACGCGGACGCTCGTTCCGTCCGCCGAGCCGAGCTCCTCAGTCCTGCGGATCGTCGCTTCCGCAGTCGTCCCCTTCGTCGCACTCGTAGGCGTCGTCTCCGCCCCCGCCTTGCTCGTTGTCGTCGCCCTGCCCTCCGTCGAGCTGATCATCGCCGCCCCCTCCATCGATGTCGTCGTTCCCCTCGTCTCCCTGGCAGTCGTCGTTGCCCTGGCCGCCCTCTTCCGCGTCGTCGCCCTTTCCTCCGTCGAGCGTGTCGTCGTCGTCGCCGCCCTCGAGCTGGTCGTCGCCGCTGCCGCCGTTGAGATCGTCGTCGCCCGCGTCGCCGGAAAGCGCGTCGTCGTTCTGGTCGCCGTTCTCCAGATCGTCGCCGTTTCCGCCCTGCTCATCGTCGTTGCCGGTGCCGCCGTCGAGCTCATCGTTGCCGTCATCGCCCTGCAGATCGTCGCTTCCGTCGCCGCCGTCGAGCTGATCGTTGCCGTCGTCCCCCAGCTCGGTGTCGGCCCCCGCTCCGCCGAGCACGACGTCCTTGCCGGCGCCGGCGCACACGAGGTCTCGGCCGCCGCCGGCCTTGACGACGTCGTTCCCCCCGAGGGAGACGATCACGTCGGAATGCGGCGTGCCCTTGATCCGGTCGTCGCCGTGGGTTCCGACGATGGTCGCCGACTGGCCGTCGCACAGGAAAGCGTGGTGGTGATGGGCGGATGCCTCCGCGAAGGGCATCCGTGCCCCGTAGCCCAGGAGCAGCGTCGCCGCGAACAGCGTCCGCACTCCGATCCGTCGCGCTCTTTGATCCTTCATGTCATCGCTCCTCGTCGGTCGCGGGGCCGCGCCCCGGGATTGTCTGCTCCTCCTTTGCCATATCGGATGGGGAGACCCTCGCGGCGTATCGGGCCTTCGACGGTTCCGAGCCGGCCGCGGGGGAGTCCGAAGGGGGAAGTCGATGTGACTCGTGGTCAGGCGGGGTCGGTGCCCGTACGCTACGGAACATGACTTCCGCATCCGGCGTCCGCGATCGATTGGAGAAGCTCCTCTCCGAGCGCATCCTCGTCCTCGACGGAGCGATGGGGACCGCGATCCAGGCCCTGGAGCTCTCCGAGGAGGAGTTCCGCGGCGAGCGCCTGCGCGACCACCCGCGTGACCTCCGCGGAGACGTCGACGTCCTTAACCTCACGAGGCCCGAGTCGGTGGAGGAGATCCATCGCGGCTACCTCGACGCCGGGGCCGACATCCTCACCACGAACACGTTCACCGCGACGTCGATCTCCCAGTCGGACTACGAGCTCGGCCCGCTCGTGTACGAGATCAACCGTGCCGGAGCCGAGATCGCGAAGCGGGCGGCCGGCGGCTACGCGGACCGGTTCGTGGCGGGCTCCGTCGGGCCGACGAACCAGACGCTTTCCCTGTCCCCGCGTGTGAGCGACGCCGCCTTCCGCACGATCACGTTCGACGAGCTCTCGGACAGCTACTCGGAGCAGATCCGCGGCCTCGTCGACGGCGGAGCGGACCTTCTGCTGATCGAGACGATCTTCGACACCCTCAACGCGAAGGCGGCGATCGCCGCCGCGAAAGAGGTCGCGCCCCAGCTCCCGCTGATGCTCTCCGTCACGATCACGGATCGGAGCGGCCGGACCCTCTCTGGACAGACGACGGAGGCGTTCTGGATCGCGGTGGCGCACGCGGAACCGTTCACGGTCGGGGTCAACTGCGCGCTCGGCGCCGCGGAGATGCGGCCGTACCTCGAGGCGCTGTCACGGATCGCTCCGGTCTACACCACCTGTCACCCGAACGCCGGGCTCCCGAACGCCTTCGGCGGCTACGACGAGCTTCCCGACACGACGCGGCGCTACCTCCGGGAGTTCGCCGAGGCGAGGATCGCGAACGTCCTCGGCGGCTGTTGCGGAACGACGCCCGAGCACATCCACGCGATCGCATCGGCGGTGCAGGAACTTCCGCCACGGGCGGTTCCCGCGAAGGCGACCGGCGTCTCCCGTTACAGCGGACTGGAGCCGTTCACGATCACGCCGGACACCCGCTTCGTGATGATCGGCGAGCGGACGAACATCACGGGGTCCCGGAAGTTCAAGCGCCTGATCGAGTCGGGGGACTTCTCGGGCGGCGTGGAGGTCGCCCTCGAGCAGGTGCGGGGTGGGGCGAACCTCCTCGACGTCAACATGGACGCGGACCTCCTCGACTCGGAGGGCGCGATGACGACCTTCCTGAACCTCATCGCGACGGAGCCGGAGATCGCGCGCATCCCGATCATGGTCGACAGCTCCAAGTGGTCGGTGCTGGAGGCGGGACTGAAATGCGTGCAGGGCAAGGGCGTCGTGAACTCCATCTCGCTCAAGGAGGGGGAGGAGGACTTCCTCACGAAGGCGCGCCGGGTCAAGCGCTACGGAGCGGGAGTCGTCGTGATGGCCTTCGACGAGCAGGGTCAGGCGGAGACGTTCGAACGGAAGGTCGGCATCTCCGAGCGGGCGTACCGGCTGCTCACCGAACAGGTCGGGTTCGATCCCTCCGACCTGATCTTCGATCCGAACATCCTTCCGATCGCGACCGGGATCGAGGAGCACAACGGGTTCGCGAAGGCCTACATCGAAGCGATCCCCGAGATCAAGCGCCGATGCCGCGGCGCGCGCGTCTCCGGCGGTGTCTCCAATCTCTCTTTCTCCTTCCGCGGCAACGATGTCGTGCGGGAGGCGATCCACTCCGCGTTCCTGTACCACGCGATCGCGGCGGGCCTCGACATGGCGATCGTGAATGCCGGGCAGCTCGCCGTGTACGAGGACATCCCGAAGGATCTCCTCGAGCACGTGGAGGACATCATCTTCGACCGGCGTCCCGACGCGACCGAGCGCATGGTGACCTTCGCGGAGTCGGTCCGAGGCGAGGGAACGAAGCGGGAGCTCGACCTCACCTGGCGCGAGGGCTCCGTGGAGGAGCGTCTCAGCCACGCGCTCGTGCACGGCATCGTCGACTTCATCGAGGCGGACGCCGAGGAGGCGCGCAAGGCCTACGAACGGCCGCTCGACGTGATCGAGGGTCCGTTGATGGACGGCATGAAGATCGTCGGCGACCTGTTCGGTGCCGGAAAGATGTTC
>JBJMLP010000134.1:0-5182 GCA_045805245.1 Actinomycetota bacterium
ACGGCCTCATGCGTCGCGCTCCCGTCCAAGAACTGGTGCCACGTCAGGAACCACACGGTCCAACCGTCGCCCCAGCGGCCCGCCTTGGGACTCCCGGTGATTGTCACCGGGTCGCCGAAGCCAGCGAGCTTGTAGTACGTCTTGGCGTTCGCGGGCGACATGTTCACGCACCCGTGACTGACGTTCTCGAAGCCCTGCTCGCCCACCGACCAGAACGCATCGTGCATGAAGTCTCCGGACAACGTGAACCGCACCGACCAGGGCACATTGATGTCGTAGCCGGGTCCGATCATCTCCTCGGGATTCGCCTTGTCCATCGTCAGGTACGTGCCGTTCGGCGTGTCGTCACCCGGCTTGCCCGTGCTGATCGGCCAGTTCCCGAACAGCTTTCCGTTCCGGTAGATCTTCACGTGGTGGTCGGTCGTGCTCGCCACCGCGATCAGGGAGTCTCCGATCTTGAAGTGCTGGGTGAGCGTGTGCACGCCGTACATCCCGTGCCCCGCGTCGACGCCGTCGAGATTGCCCACGAAGCGCACGGTGGTGTTCGTGGGCCAGTAGTCGCGGGGGCGGAAGAAGAGTTTCTGGTTGCCGTCCCAGTACCACGCGCCGACGACCGGCCTGGAGGTCCAGATCTGCAGGGACCGCTCCACTGCGCGCTTGTCGATGATCGGGTGATCGAACGTGAGGATGATCGGCATCCCGACGCCGTAGGTCTCTCCGGCACCCTCGAAGATCGTCGTCGAGAACGTCTTCGACGGCTCGAGCGTCTTGAACGTGCTGTGCTTCGTAACCGAGAGACCGGCCGAGTCCGTCGCGGTCGCCTCCACCTTGTAGCGCGTGCCGGTCAGGAGCGACCACTGACTGTGCCAGGAGGTGCCGCTGTGGCTCTGCGTTCCCTCGACGGGCTTCCCGTCTGCCTCCGCGGTCACGTCGGTGAGCGTGCCGCCGGAAACGTTCACGGAGATCCCGGCCGACGGGTCTGCCTCCTTGGAGCGAGCCGGCGTGATCGTCACCCGCGCCTGGCTCGCCGGCGGATCGCTGCTTCCTCCCTCCTTGGTCGAGGGGGCTTTGCCGTCAGACGACGTGGTCTGGCATGCCGCCGCGATCAGGCACAGCAGAGCCACGCCGAGGAGGAGGAGGCGGCGCGAGCGTTCGATGGAGTGCGTGACGGTCGCCTTTCCGATCCGGCTTCACCGTAGGAGACGGTCCTTCCGCCCAATGGTATCCAGCCAGGAAGTCCGGGTCGCGGCTATCGTGATCGAGTGACCCTGCCCCTCCGCCTGGTGGAGTTCCCCGCCGACGACCCCGCCCGGGCTCGCGGATTCTGGTCGGGGCTTCTGGACGTGGAGCTCGAGACCCGCGCGGACGGCGAAGGCGAGGGATGGCAGACGCACGGAGGGAGCTCCTCGCTTGGTCTGCATCCGAGGGGAACGGGGCCCGGCGACCGGGTGTCGCTCCCGTACTTCTCCGTTCCCGACATGGAGATCGCGCTCCAGCGGGTTCGCGAACTCGGCGGAGAGGTCATCCATCCCGGAGAGCGATGGAGCATCTGCCGGGACACCGAGGGAAGTCCCTTCGGGCTGGCGCTCGACCCGGCGTAGCTAGTTGTCGAGGCGACCCGATCAGATCCGCGGCGCGCGGGTCGTGCTGACCGCGTGGGACGAGGCCTCGGAAGCGGATCTGATGAAGGCCCTCGAGGAGATCTCCGTTCCGACGGAGCTGGACGCCGACGAAAAGGAGCCACTCGTGGTTCTGGCGCACACGTCTGTCGCGAAGGCGGAATGGGCCAAGGACCTGCTCGAGCGAGCCGGCGGGACCGTCTCAGTGGAAGAGGTCTGGGTCACTCGGGACCAAGCGGGGGATGCGCGCCCGCGCCCGGTGTGTCCGACGTGCGGCTCCGCCAGGACCCAGCCGTATCTCCACGCCGGGCCCGGCGCGAGGGTGAACATGAAATGCAACGACTGCGGCCAGCTCTTCCGCGGAACCGATCGCGCTTGAGCGATCCTTAGGGACTCCGCTGGTCGTCCGCCTGGCGCCGGCGCTCCCGCTTGTGCATCTCGATTCCATGCCGCTCCGCCCACGTGGGGAGGTCCTCCGCGGACTCGCGTGCGTCCCGATAGACCCTCTCGAGCTCCTGCGCCTTCTCCTTCCTCGCGGCGCTCCGGGCCTTGATGGAGACGTAGCTCAACGCGCCGACTGGGATCGGCAGCCAGAAGTTCACCAAGCGGTACCCGATCACTCCGAGGACCGCGACTCCGCGAGGCGTGCCGAAGCCCACGAGCGTGGAAGTCATCACCGCCTCGACCACTCCCAGCCCTCCCGGCGTGATAGGGATCGCGGCGAGCACGTTGGCCAATCCGTACGCGACGAACAGCGCATCCGCAGGAACGCGCTCGCCGAACGCCGCGAGGAACAGCCACAGGGATCCCGCGTCGAGCAACCAGTTGGCTCCCGCCCAGCCGACGGCCGTGAGGAGGAGCATCCGGTCCGAGGTCAGCGTTCGGAGCTGGTCGGCGCCTCGATGGACGGCGCGGTGAACGGACTCCTCCTGGACGAACGGCACGTGCCGTGCGACCGCGCGGAGCACCTTTGCAGAGCGTGCTTCTCCGCGGGTCAGGAGGAGCACCAAGCCGAAGAACCCTCCGATCAGGACGATTCCGACGATGGCTGCCGTCCCGTACAGCGGATTGAAGCCACGGAGAGGGATCGACACGACGAGCCCGATCCACAGCAACACGTTCAGCACCACGGCCGACCCGATGCTCTGGAGCGCCAGCGCGAAGCCGGCGGCCGGACCGTCGACGCCCTCCTTCTCCAGCAGTCGGAAGCTGAGGCCGGCTCCGGCGGCCGAGCCACCCGGCACGACATGGCTGACCGCGAGGGTGGAGAGCTGGATGCGTAGGAGCCGCCACAGACTCGGCCGCTGCCCATGCGGGAGGAGGGAGCGCGTGAGCATCGCGTACGCCAGGATCGAGGCCACTTCCAGGATGACGCCCGCAACGATCGGCGCCAGCTGAGCGTCCGACAGAAGCGAGAGCGACTTCCGAGCACCGGCGATCTGCGGAAGGACGAGGTACTCGACGATCAGGAAGAGGGCAAGAGTGAAACCGACGCGCCGGAGGATCCTCCAGCGGCTCTTTCCCGAGCTCGCGGGAGGCGGAGTCGACATGTGCCTCTCTTCATACCCTCCCCGGGGGGAGCCCGGGGAGGCAGGCCCGGACGGTCAACGGCGCCGACCGGGCAGCGCTCGGCTTTCCGGTAGACGCAGAGACCGTCTGATCAGCTCGCCTTGCGGATCGCTTCGATCAGCTCCCACTTGCCCATGCTTGAACGGCCGGCGATGTTCCGCTTCTTCGCGACCTCGTAGATCTCGGTTCTCGTCCGGTCCTCGAGGTTCCGGCCTGGCTTGCCTCCACGAGCCCGAGACTTCGCCGCCTGGCGGCCGAGGTCCCGGCGCACGCTCGGGGAGAGGTGCGAGATCGTCTTCTTGGAGCGGGCGGACTTCTGCGCCTTCTTGATGTTCCGGCGCGCTGCGGTGCTCTGCTTGCGAGAAGCCATGTTCCGATCACCTCCGTACGAACGCCTCCTGAGCCTGTTACCCAAGCGACGCGGAGACGAAGCTGCGCTTTGACCGTTCCCGGTCTGTCCCGATAAGGTGGGTTTCGTTCCGGCGACACCGCCGGAACGTCGTCTTCTCTGAAGGAGAGTTTCATGCGCCGACTTCTTCCCATCGCTGCCGTTGCGGCGATGCTCACGCTCGTGGGCGGCATCGCACCGTCGCTCGCCGACGCGTCCGACTCCGTCACCCGCTGCACGGACACCCTCGCTCCAGGAAGCTACGGCCGGGTCGTCGTTCCCGCGAACGCCGTCTGTCTGAGCGAGGGGCCCGTGCGCATCTCCGGCGGGCTCTACATCCGCTCCGGGGCGACGTTTGTCCTCGGAAGTGAGGAAAGCACCAACACCGGCACGATCGACGACGGCGTGCACGCGATGGACCCGGCCTCCGTGCAGATCCACTTCGCGACGATCAACGGCGGTCTCGACATCCACGGCGGCTCGGGCGCTTTCGGAGGGCCGTTCGACATCACGTGGAACGCGATCGAGGACAACACGATCCACGGCGGAGTCACCATCGACGGTTACGACGGTTTCTGGTTCGGCTTCATCCGTAACCGCGTCTCCGGAACCGTGACACTGCGGAACAACGCCCTGCAGGACCCGGACGGCAACGAGTACGTCACGAACACGATCCACGGAAGCCTGATGTGTTCGGGGAACGCTCCGGCGCCGCAGGTCGGAGACTCCGAGGGGAGCCGGAACAAGGTGACCGGCCGCAAGTTCGGTCAGTGCACCAAGGTCTGATTCCTCGGGAAAAGCCGCGCCGCAGGCTGAGGAAAACAGGCGCGCCCCGGTACTCTTTTCCGGTGTCCGCCGCTTCCTCGAGTCCCGCTCCCGTGACCTCGGCTGTCGTGACCCAGAATCCGAGGCTTCGCGGTCGGCTGCATCAAGCCGCGTTCATCGCCGCGGTGCCGGCGGCCGTCACGTTGATCGTGCTGGCGCCGACCGACCGGGCGCGTGCGGCCGCTGCGGTCTTCGCCTCGAGCCTCGCCGTCCTCTACGGAGTGAGCGCCGTCTATCACCTGGGGGATTGGTCGCCTCGCGCGAGGCCGTGGCTGAAGCGACTCGACCACTGGATGATCTTCGTGCTCATCGCCGCGAGCTACACGCCGTTCTGTCTGCTCGTGCTGAGCAGCCCGTGGTCATGGGTCTTCCTGTCCATGGTGTGGGCGGGCGCGGCCGCCGGTATCGCGTTGAAGAGCATCCGGATCGACGGCTTCCACCGTGCCTCGGGAGCGCTCTACATCACGATCGGATGGATCGGGATCCTCATGGCGCCGGTGATGATCGGGCGATTGAGTCCGACGGTGCTGGCGCTCGTGGTCGCAGGGGGCGCGCTCTACACGATCGGCGCGTGCGTCCTCGCGACGCACTGGCCGGATCCGTCACCGGAGTGGTTCGGCTACCACGAGATCTGGCACGCGTTCACGATCGCAGCGGCGGCCTGTCATCTCGCGGCGGTCTCGCTCGTCGTGCTCGCCGCGCGGTAGTAACGCCTCGGCGCCAGGACCCCTTTGCACCGCTTCCCGCCGAGGTGCTTTGATTGCGGCGTAGCCGTTGCTCG